>NKPV01000295.1 GCA_002254605.1 Armatimonadetes bacterium JP3_11 | reverse complement strand
CGTCGCCCGCGTTGGGGGTGGGAGGCGGCGGAGCGGATGGGGTATCGGAGTTATTGCGAGTATCAGGCGTTGATTGCCGAGACGCTGGACGCGGCGGTGCGTTTGGGGGAGGTGTTGCCGCCGATCAGCGTGTGGTGGTGTGCGATGTCCTGGATGGGCAACCCGTCCACCTACCTCAAGGCACTCAGGGGCGACCCGAAGATCAGCGAGGCGACCAGGCAGAGGGTGTGGGCGAATTTTGTGCAGTATCTACGGGAGACTTGGGAGCAGTGGGTTAAGGCTCCCCTGCCTCGCTGTTTAGTGCATCCAACACCTTATTAAATTGCTCCGGAGGCAGCTCGCGTTTGAGGGCGTCGAGGGCGGCTTGGAGCAGCTCGTCGCGCGTGCGGGCGAGTTTGAGTCGCTCCACCTGGGATTTGAGCAACTCGCGCTCGATTCGCGCGTGGTCGGGGTCGGCGGGCTGGCTTAGTTTGGCGAGGAGTTGCGCATGGTGTTTGCGGTGTTTGTAGAGGGTGTGGTCGCCG
>NKPV01000122.1 GCA_002254605.1 Armatimonadetes bacterium JP3_11 | reverse complement strand
TACGGCTGCGTTTGCCGAACGGCGAGAGTGATGAGTTTGAATGTTCGTTGGCTCTTTTCCAGCAGTTGCGTGAAGGGATGCAGGGGCGAGCCGTGTGTACGGGGAACCAGCTATTGGCGTTTTATCCCGATACGGGAAAAACATCTGGTTAGTCTCGGACTGAACTGGGCAAGTGTGGAGGACTATCTGCCTGCCGGGAACGCGCTGGGGTACAATAGCAACTGGCAATAGCCAGACACTTTGTCTACAATACCCGGATCACCCAGGTGTGGGAATGAAAGTTTGGAATTGCTGGGTTGTGAATTGGCCGTGGAGGTGATAAGCATGAAGATCAGTGCAACAGATCTCAATATCCAAGCGGGCTACTTGGTGATTGTCAGCGGTGGTCGTGCGGAACTGCTGGATGTGAAGGGGCGCAAAATCGCTCACTGGGAGTTTCCAGGTTCTATTGTCAGGGCGCGTCTCCACTTCAGTGGGAACCATCTCGCTATTCTATGGCAAGAGCGTGTTACGCAGCATTCCGTTGTGGCAGTAGTTGACTGCAGGAAGGACACATCTCAGCAGTGGTGGCGTACGCACAGTAAGATATTGGATCTCTCTTGGACGTCTCAGACGGAGCAACTTTGTGCCTCGGTGGTCCACCCCAATCCACTAAAAAGTGAAGTGGTCTTCCTCAGCGTCTCTGGCATCCAACAAGTCGTACAGCGTCGGGGAGGGGTCTACTACAGTCATCTGCACTGGGTAGATGGGCGACTGATTGCCTACGAAACCGTACCTGGAGGGCGTAAATCGCTGGTGCGCCTCACGCCCTTGCCTTTGGCGTTCCTGACGCGCACCTTCAAGGAAGACCCCAGCACAGCCTTCGATACCCTCACCCGAAGCACCGTCGTGGGCGTGTTAATGCGTGCAAGAGGTAGGAGCCGAGTCAACTCGTCGCTCAACTGGGAAGCGAGCGATCTGTTTGAGGCTTCTGTGAGCGGGGGTTTGCTGAAGGCATCCTCTTGGCGGTGCCGCTTCCCCGAACCCGTGGCGGTGGATCGGCTTTGTGTGTCTCCTGACAAGCGTCGCGTGGCGCTGTCTGGGGTCGTGCGTAAAACGGCAGGGGGGCTGCTCCTCGGTCCTGCCACCCGAGGCGCCAAGTTCCAGACGCTGGTGGTTGCAGAGGATCTCTATCTTATCGGGTGGTTAGACTCTGAAACGCTCATCTATCGGGAGAACTACCAAGCGATTAAGGCACTCAACATTCGCACAGGAAGAGAGGAATTCTTATGGCGACCTTCCTGAAAGTCGTCTCTTCTGCACCCGTGTTCGTGTCTGCTTAGGGGCGGCGGTTTATTGGGAGAGTGTGAAGCGAGGGTCTATCCGGAGGGTTGTCGTACGGAGGTAAAGCGCGACGATGTGGTGAACGGGTTACACTGGGCGGTGGTAGATCGGACGGCGGTGTATGCGCGGGTGTTTGGGTATGATGAAGAGGGTCGTCTGGTACGGATCGAGCGGGATTATGGGAATGGCAGTTTGCAGGTGGCATACGCGTATGGGTACAATAGTGATGGCGTTCGGGTGTGGAAGGGGTACAATGCCAACTGGCATTATCGGCATACAGGCAGTGAGTTGCTGATGATGGATGCCCTTCGAAGGTAGAGGTGACTACAGAGGTTCTTAGTCTTTTATGCTTGCTCAGACGCTCTCTAAATGACTTGAGTTGCGCTTTAGGTATCTTTACATGTATGCGAAGGCGAATTGCGAATCTCGGTTGGCTGGTGTTGGCGCTGACGCTGGCGAGTTGTACCCAGGCGCAGAACGGCGTCGCGAAATATGATCCCGACCTGATTTTTGGCTACGACAAAACCCTACCGCTCAGCTCCCAGGAGACCCTCGCCGAGGAGACTGCACAGTATCGCGTTTATAAGGTCACCTACCGCAGTGCGCGTGACCAGCGCGTGCCGGCATTTCTCATCCTGCCCAAGAATCGGGGCGAGGAGAAGCTGCCTTGCGTCATCCTGATGCACGGGCTGGGCGGCGATAAGCGGATGTTCCAGATGCTGTGGGGACCGCTGACCCAAGCAGGCTACGCGCTGTTTGCCATCGATGCGCAGTATCACGGCGAGCGCAAGCCCAGCGACGACATTCCCTTCTTCGGCATGTATCCCTATCGTGCCCGCGACGCGCTGATTCAGACCGTGATCGACCTGCGGCGCGGGTTGGACTACCTGCAGACACGCAAAGAGATTGACCCCCATCGAATCGGCTATATCGGCGCGAGCATGGGCGGGATTATCGGCGCAATGTTCGCGGGCGTGGACGAGCGCGTGAAAGCCCCCGTGCTGCTGGTTGCGGGAGGCGACTGGAAAATCTTGATGGAGAAGAGCGCGCTCTCGATGTGGCGCGACGCCGCGAAGAATAACCCCCAGCAGATGGCGGAGGCGCTGCGGGTGATGGATGTGGTGGACCCTGTACATTGGGTAGGACGGATTGCGCCGCGCCCTGTGCTGTTCATTAACGGCGACGCCGATGAGGTCGTGCCCGTTGAGTCGAACAAAGCCCTGCATAACGCGGCGGGTGAGCCGAAGAAGATTGTCTGGTACAAAGGTGGGCATGTGCCACCGCCGACCGACTGGTTTACCGTGATTGGCGAGGTAACGCGCTGGTTAGACACGCATCTGAAAGGGAAGCCGACCTCGGGCTGGCGCGACTATCTGCCTCGTGGGAATGTGTGGCGCGACTGGCTGGCAGCCCTCGCGCCCGCTCTGACGGCGTTTTTCCGCGAGTTCGCCGCTACGCTCCGCGCCTACTTGGTTCCCGCACCCCGATGAAAGCCCTGATCCTGGCAGGCGGTAAGGGCACGCGCTTGCGCCCCATCACCTTTAGCATGGCGAAGCAGCTCGTGCCCGTCGCGAACAAGCCCGTGCTGTTCTACGGCTTGGAAGCAGTTGCCGAGGCAGGCATCCGCGAAGTGGGCATCATCGTGGGCGACACGGCAGCGGAAATCCAGCAGGCGGTGGGCGACGGCAGCCGCTGGGGCATCCAAGTCACCTACATTCCCCAACCCGAACCGCTCGGATTGGCGCACGCCGTGCTGACCGCCGAACCGTTCCTGCAGGAGGATCCGTTCCTGATGTATCTGGGGGACAATATCGTCACCTCCAGTATCACGCCGCTGGTGGAAGCGTTCGAGCAACGCCGTCCGAACGCGCTGATCCTCTTGGCGGAAGTACCCAACCCGCAGGAGTTCGGCGTGGCGGCGCTGCAGGGCGAGCGCGTGGTGCGCCTCATCGAGAAACCCAAGCAGCCCCCCAGCAACCTCGCGCTCGTGGGCGTGTACCTGTTCGACAAAAACATCTTCGAGGCAGCGCGCGCCATCCAACCCTCTTGGCGCGGCGAACTGGAAATCACCGACGCAATCCAGTACCTCATCGACCACGGCTATACCGTCGAGTCGCAACAGATTTCGGGTTGGTGGAAAGACACGGGGAGCCTCGACGCGCTTCTGGAAGCGAACCGACTGGTACTGGAAGATTTGGAGCCGACAAATCGGGGCGTTCTGGAAGCGACGCAGGTGCACGGGCGTGTAGCAATCGGCGCTGGGAGCGTGTTGAAGCGTTGCACTGTGCGCGGACCTGCCATCATCGGTGCGAACTGCCACCTGGAAGACTGCTACATCGGTTCGTTTACAGCGATTGGCGATGGCGTGCGCCTGGTGAGCTGCGAAGTGGAATATAGCATCATTCTGGAGGGCAGCTGCGTCGAGCATGTCGAGACCCGTATTGAAGGCAGTCTACTGGGCAAAAATGTCGTGGTGCGCGGTGGGGCAAAACGCCCCCGCACGCTGCGCCTCATGCTGGGCGATAGCAGCCTTGTGGAAATCCCTTGAAATGTCCACAATTTAGGTATCCTAAGTCTGACGGAGCGTCGGATGCGAGGGATAGCAATCGGGCTGCTGCTGGGGCTGCTGCTAACACTGGCGTGGGCAGAGGACCTGCGCGAAGCGAAGCTGGTGGTGCGCGCCGGAACGCTGGAGCTGAACCCTCCTGCGCTCTGGGATGGGCGCGAACTTTGGCTGCCGATCCAGCATCTGGCGCAACTCGGTCTGCCTGTGGAAGCGCACGACCACGCTGTTAAATTGACGACGCTTCCCCCTGATCAACCCGCGGCGTATGTGCTGCTGGAACGGAAACGCGGTATCAATTGCGTGCCGCTGCGCGACCTCGTGCGACGGCTGGGCGGGTTCACCCGTTGGGACGATTCGAGCCAGACACTCAGCCTGCTGGCGCGATTGCAAGAGGCGCAACTCGGGCACGACGCGCTCGCCGTGCGCACCAGTTTGCCTGTCGCTTGGCGCACGCTCAAACTGGAAAATCCCAACCGATTGGTCATCGATTTAGTCGGTTGCGCTCTGCCCGAGGTGCCCCTGCCGTTGCCGGAGCCGTCTGGTGTGGTGAAAGCGGTACGCATAGGGCAGTTCGACCCGCATACGGTACGTATCGTGTTGGAGATGGATTCCCCCTTCGCGACGCCCGAGAGCGGCTTACACAGCGCGTGGCAGATTGCACTCACGCCCGCTCCACAACCCCCCACCGTCGCCGAGTCGTCCGACGCGCCTCCGATGATCGTCGAAGAGACGCGCCCTGCCGAACCCCCGCCAGAACCGTTCCAGATACCCACGCTTCAGCGCACTCCTCAGGGCGTCGTGCAACTCACCATCCCACTGCCCGAAGGCGTGCGCCCGAAGGTGGTGTTTCTGGAGAACCCGCTGCGCATCGCGCTCGATGTGCCCGGCTCTCTTCAGGACGCCGTTGAACAGACCTTTGATGACCCGCACCTATTCGTGCGGACGCTACGCGCCGCGCCGATTGAGGGCGGTATGGTACGCTTGGTGCTGGAACTCTCGCGCTCGGTGGGTGTGCAAATACTCTCTGGGAACGCGGGCGTCACGCTGAACCTGCGTGCCCCACGCAACACCGGGGGCAAATTGAGCGAGAAAGTGATTGTGATCGACCCCGGACACGGCGGCGCACAGCCTGGCGCACGCTGGCGCGAGGGCAACAAGGTCATCGAAGAGAAGACCATCGTGTTGGCGATTGGGCGCTATGTCGCAGAGCTGCTCTCACGCGAGGGGGCGAAAGTGATTCTCACGCGTTCGGACGACGCCGCCATCGGCTTATATGAGCGCACCACTCTCGCCAATAACGCGCGGGCGCACTTCTTCATCAGTATCCACTGCGATTCCAACCCCCGCCCGAACTCCGCGTCGGGTACGACGATTTACTATCACAAAGACGACGCCGACAGTCGCGCCTTGGGGCAGGCAATCCTCAACGAAATCGTGAAGGTAAGCGACTTACCCTCGCGCGGCGTGCGTTCCGACTCGATGCTGTATCAGACCGGGCTTGCCGTGCTGCGCACCAGCCAGATGCCTGCAGTCCTCATCGAAGTAGGGTATCTAAACCACTCCTTTGACCGTGCGAAGCTCATAGACCCCCAATTCCAAAGGCGCATCGCTGAGGCGATTGTGAAGGGACTCAAAGCCCATGTGGAGGGGCATTAGTCGGGTATCAGTTCAATGATGCTCACTTCGGGGCGTGTGTACCAGCGAGGCACACTGCGCCCCTGCGTGACGCCGCTGGTGATATAAATCCATGTGTCGCCCTCTTGGTAAAGTCCATACGGATGACTGGTACCGTACTTCGTTTTGGGGATGTAGCTGCGTCCGAAGAGACGCTGCGCTGCGCGATGAGCGGGAGTGGGCATCCAGATTTGCCCTGCGTGGGTGTGCCCCGCCACAACAAGCGTTGTGCGACAGCGATAGGGGCTAAGCACGGCATCGGGGTTGTGCGAAAGCAGGATGACGGGATGGCTGGGATGCTTCGGGACGCCCCGAAACGCCTTTGCCCAATCAGGTTTGCGGTACCAGAGGTCGTAAATACCGACCAGTGTGAGTTGCGTCCTGCCTTTGCGCACGGTTAGGTTCTCTTCACGCAACACGCGCACGCCCGATTCCTGCAAGGCGCGGATGACCGCATCCTTGCCAGACCAGTGGTCGTGGTTGCCCAGCACGGCGTATACCCCCAGCGGTGCATGGATGCCCTCAAGCGCCCGCTTCAGATAGGGAATGCCGTGGTGCGAATGCACGTAGTCGCCCACCAGCAAAATCGCGTCGGGCTTTTCTGACTGCGCGCGTTGCAGGCATGCACGCGCGTGCTGCAAGCTCGCTTCGTCGATGATATGAAAATCGCCCAGCACCGCAAGGCGAACCGGCTCTTTGACAGGCGCTGGGATTTGGAAAGAGCGCACGCGCGTCCACCTGCCCACGACGAAACCACCCAACAGCAACACCAATCCCGTCAACCCAACCGCAAACCCCAAGCGTCG
>NKPV01000283.1 GCA_002254605.1 Armatimonadetes bacterium JP3_11 | reverse complement strand
GCCTCCTTCTGTGTCAGCAGCGTCAGCAAGCCCCTACAGTCGCCTACCTGCACCGCACTTGTCGGAGCGTGCTGTGCGATTATGCGCGTCGCTGTAAGCGGGAGCCCCCCCTCCTTTCACTGGACGACTGTGGGCGCTGCGCGGTCGCCGAGAGGGGCTATCAGCAGGTGGAGGATCGGCTACTGCTGGAGCAGGCGCTGCTGCAGCTCAAACCGCTGGAATGTGCGATTGTAGAACGACACTATCTGGAAGAGCAGCCTTTTAGCGCCATCGGTAAGGAACTGGGCATCCCAACCGAACGCGCCAAGAAAATCTGCCAGCGAGCGATTCAAAAGATGCAAAAATGGGCGCAAAGTGGCGGGGTGGGGATAACTCATACACGGCTTTGTCCCGAAGAGGGGATAGGAGGCGTTTTAATGAATGGAAGTGGCTGAATGGCAAGTGGGCAAGCAACGGAGCGTAGATCGCGGCGACGGTTTGGCAAACACACTCTGCCTCTTGTGCTGATAGCGATAGGAAGCGTATGGCTGATAGGGCTTGGCTTTCGCTCCCAAGTGTCGGGCGAGCGGCTGTGGCTGATAGGCGCCGAGGTGGATTTGGGCACGGTGAAACGAAACCAAGTGATTGCACATCGGGTGTGGGTGTTCAACCCGTCGCT
>NKPV01000170.1 GCA_002254605.1 Armatimonadetes bacterium JP3_11 | reverse complement strand
GGTGCAAAGTAGCGCGACGATATTCCTGCCGTCGCACCGAGTCGCTTCTACCCTATAAGCCCCAACTCGGTGTTCCGTCATAAACCTTGCGCTTTTAGCCATTGGCGAGGTATAATTGCTAAGGTGGCCATTTGGCTGCCGAAAGGAGGTACATTATGAGAAGATACCTTTGGACTTTACTGGCTTCAACAGCGCTGATTATGGGCGCGCAGGCGCAGTGGACCGAAGTAGGCGACGCAGGCGACTTGCCAGAAACTGCGCAGGCGACAGGAACCAATACCACTACTCCTCTGCCCTCCATCTCGGGCGCACTGAGCGCCGATGATGTCGACATGTTCGCGATCTACATCGCTGACCCAGCGACTTTCCAAGCGGCGACAAACTCCACCACGACCAATTTCGACTCCCAGCTGTGGCTGTTCGATGTGAACGGCAACGGCATCGTGCATGACGACGACTCGGCGGGCGGGCTGCGCTCGCGCATTAGCAACGCGAACAACTGTATCCCTGGTCCTGGCATCTACTACATCGCCATCAGTCGCTATAACCGCGATGCGCGCAACTGTGATGATGCGGCGATGTGGACGAGCGCAAGCAATGCGTGCGCCGTGCCAGGCAGGGGGCGTGTCGCGTCTTGGTCAGGATCGACGGCGGCAGGCAGCTACGAGATTGTGCTGACCGGTGCGTTCACCGCGCCGTTGGGCAACGACCCCGCCGATTGTCCGCCTTTTGATGGTTGGGATGAGACCAGCAACGGCGGCGGCGATGCGGGCGACCAGATCGAGACCGCCCAAAGCACGGGCAGCGACCCTATCGGGCGCATTCGTGGCAGTATCGGCGCTGCGAACGATGTGGATATTTATGCCATCTACATCGAAAACCCAAGCATCTTTAGCGCAAGCACGGTCGGAGGCACGAGCCTGGATACGGCGCTGTGGCTGTTTGATGCCGATGGCAAGGGTGTGCTGCTCAATGACGATGACCCTGATGCCACTACAGGATTGCAGTCGCGCATTGACAACCGTGGTGGGCAGATAACTGCAGGAACCTATTATCTTGCGGTGAGCCTAAGCCCACGACGCGCCGCTGGCTGCGAGGGCGGGCTGATTTGGCAGACCACGCCCTACCGTTCCCTGCGCGCTCCCGATGGTCCTGAGGCGACCTCGCGCTTAGGGGGTTGGAGCGGTAGCAGCAGCTCCACAGGGCAATACATCATTACACTAACAGGCGTGCGCGGCGCTACTGCAGGCAACCCCGCTGATTGTCCGCCTCCTGCTCCTTGGGATGAGCAGTACTACGGCGGCGGCGATGCAGGCGATCTGCCCGCAACCGCGCAACTGGTGACCTTGCCCGACCAGACCCCATGTACCACGCCGGTGAACCGCATCCGCGGCACTCTCGACGCCAGCGATGTGGATATGTATGTCATTTACATCCAAGATCCCGCGAGCTTCGTCGCCAGCACGGTGGGCACCACCAGTTGGGATACGCAACTGTGGCTGTTCCGCTGCGATGGCACGGGTGTCGTAGCTAACGATGACTCAAGCGGTCTGCAATCACGCATCGATAATTCAGTGAACTGCATCACTGAGGCGGGCGTGTATCTGCTGGCGATTAGCCGCTACAATCGCGATCCGATAGACAGCAATGGGCAAGCCTTGTGGAGTACGGGCGCGCTCAGCTGCGCTTCCAACACGAACCCCATCGCGAACTGGACAGGTACGACTAGTGCGGCGGGGCAGTACAACATCACGCTGCAAGGCGCGTACTTTGTGACCGATCAGGGGTGCGCAGGTTCGTGTGATGGTTCGAACTGTGAGGGCGATGTGAACAACGACGGACAAGTCGATGACGCCGATCTGCTGGTGGTGTTGTTCAACTTTGGTTGCTTTGGCTTCGGCTGCGAGGGCGACCTGAACAACGATACCACTGTGGACGACGCGGACCTGCTGATTGTGCTGTTCAACTTCGGTTGCGGTTCGTAAGCCCTCACCCCCTATCCCCCTCTCCCACGCTGTGGGAGAGGGGGAATTCCCCATTCGCTGGTACACCGATCCTCACCCTTTCTGCGAGAGGCGCTTTCCTCAAGCCTCTTCCACCTCGTCCAGGGGCGGTTCAGGCGCGAAGAGCAGCACCCCTACATAGAACCCGACAGCCAGCCATGCAGGGATGGATACCTCCTGCAACGCGGGAACCCAACTCCCGCTGAAGGTGAGCGCGACCCACTTGTACCAGGCGCAAAGCCACTCCACGGGCAACACACCCACCCCCTGCGAGAGCCAGAACCAGAAGCCCATGACAAGCGTCGGATAAGCCAGCGGGACTGCCAGCAGGTTCGCCACCGGCGAGAGCAGCGATAGGTAGCCGAAATGATACAACTGAATGAGGCTGATTCCCATCTGCGCACACAGCGAGACGCTGAGCAGTGGAATGAGAACCTTGTGCGAGAACGCAGTAAGGGGGGACGCCGCCCAACCTTTTTGGGGCTGGACGCCGGCGCGATGCGCGAGGCGGCGAAGCCTCCGTTCCAGCCTACCATAAAACAGCAAGATAAACAGCACGGCGCCGAACGAATACTGGAACCCTACCTCAAAAATCGCGTGCGGGGCAATCAGCAGCCAGACCACCCCCGCCAGCCCCAGCGCGTTCAAACTATCTGCCTCGCGCCCCACTAACGGCGCGCACAGGGCGCAGCTCACCATCGTGGCGGCGCGCACGATCGAGGGGCGCAGCCCTGCCAATAGCGCATAGCACCACGCCGCCAGAATCACCAGCCCGATGCGTCCTGCAAACGGCGTCGGCGTCCACCGCAGACAGAGGTAGACCAACTGCAACGCCATCATCACATGCAGCCCCGAAGTCGCCAGCAGATGCCCGATTCCCGACTTGTGGAACGCCTCGCGCAAATCGGGCGGGAAATCGCCTGTCGCGCCGACCAGGATCCCCTCGATCAGCGCAGCGTCTTCGGATGTGAGCGACTGACGCAATCGCTCCCGCAACGACCGCCGCGCCGCTGAGAAGAAGCGTTGCCAACTGCCTGCGCCTGACTGCACGATTTTGAACTGTCGCTCGCTGAACACGGTCGTAATGTGGTAGATGCGCCTGCGTTCCAAGTAGCGCGCCCAATCGAAGCCCTGAAAGCGCGTGGGACGACGCCACGACGCCTCCAGCTGAAAAACATCGCCATAGTCGGGTAGGTGGCGCACGGTCGGACGGAAGTAGACCAGCGTATAGGTCGGCAGTGGGGGCGCTTCGAAAGCGCAGAGCAGGCGATAGCCGTTGCGTGTCGGCTCCAGCGTTCCCACCGCGCGGAGCGTCGCCGCCGATGGGGGCGTTTGCGCGGGTGGACTGCGCCAGAGTTCGTACCGCACCGCACCCAGCACAAGCCCTGCCGCCAACCACGCCCAGCTTGGCATGCTCAGTGCAAGGGCAAGAGCGAGCAGCCCCAACGCCACCGAAGGCGCACCAGGTAAAGCGGTCCATTCCGTGAGGCTAATCCCCATCGCGATGCCCAGCGCCAACTGCAGCATCGGGCGCGGGCGCACCACCTCTCCTATACGCCCTGCTCGCACAGGAAACAGACCGCCGAATCGTCGCAGTGATAGCACTCGCAAACGACACACCTCCGCCAACCCAGCTGTGCCAGATATTTCTGATAGCGCAGCGACGCCACCTGGGCACGCTTCAGCGCATCGCGCAGTACGGGGTCGCCGACCGAAGCAAGACG
>NKPV01000103.1 GCA_002254605.1 Armatimonadetes bacterium JP3_11 | reverse complement strand
GGCTGGAGGTGATCACCCGCCACCCCGAAACCCCCGAACGCCCTGAATGGCTCCTCTTGCGTGTCCATCTGCTGGAACACCAAGGGCATACAGAAGCCGCCCACGCCGCACGCCAACAACTTCTCACCGAGTACCCCGACTCATTGCAGGCAGCGATGACCCAACTGGAGCGGCGACGCGAACGCATCCCCCTGCAAAAACTACCCCTTGAATCCGATAAAAACAGGTATACTTAGGATAAGACGATGCGAAACCTACTACTGATTGTGGGCTGTGCGCTGATGTTGAGCATCGGCTGGGCGCAGGCGAAACCGCCGGAGGCTGTGGAACGCAAACTCACCGCACTGCGACAACTCACCGAATTCCGCCTGATCCAGCTCGCTGATGAATACTGGCACGACGGCGCCCATTATAAAACAATGGCGCTGATGTTCGTGCTGATCGAATACGACCCCAGCGATGTCGAAAACATCAGCGGGCTGGCGTGGTTGCTGGACGGCTATGGGGAGACCGCGCGCGCGATTCAGGTCTATCAACGGGGGATCCGCCTGAACCCGAACCGCTACGATATCTACTACGACCTCGGTTTCGCCTACTTCAACAAGCGCCAATACGAGCAGGCATTGCCCTACCTGGAGAAAGCGACCCGCTTCGCGAACGCGCCTGCAACGACTTGGAAAACACTCGCCCACTGCTACGAACGGCTCGGACGCCTCGAACAATCACTTCAGGCATGGGAAAAGGCGAAACAGCTGGACCCTAACGACAGGGCGGTGGAACCGAATATACAACGCGTGCGTAAAAAACTCGAAGAAGAGCGCAACAACGGCTCCTAAACAATACGCGATCGGGGGAGGCTATGATATCGCCAATCGACCTACTGGTGCTGGTACTGCAAGTGATTGTAATTATCCTGATTATCAATGTGGTGTTCTCGTGGATTCGGTTTGCAGGTGGGCGTGTGCCGCGCTACAATCCGATTGTGCGTTTTATTGACCGCGTCAGCGATGCTATCCTGTTGCCGATTCGGCAATTGCAGGATCGGCTCTTCCGCAGCGCAGGGTTAGGGTATATGCCGATCGACTTCTCGCCGCTGATTGCAATTATTATAATTCAGTTTCTAATCCACATGCTTCGGGGGCTGTCATGAACGAACCGAGGCGCATCACGGTGCTGGAGATAGAGACCAAGCGGTTCCGCAAGCGGTTGCGGGGCTACGACCCGACGGCGGTGGATGCTTTTTTGCAGGAGGTGGCGGCGCACTATGAAGAGGTCATTACCGAAAACCATCGCCTGCGTGAGGAACTGATTGGGCTGCGTCAGGAGGCGGAGCGCTACAAGGCGATGGAGGACGCCCTCAAAGAGTCGTTGGTGCTGGCGCAGCGGAGCGCCGATGAGACTCGCAGCAACGCGCACAAAGAGGCGGAACTGATTCTGCGCGAGGCACACCTGAAAGCGGAACAGATTGTACGCGAGGCGGAGGAGCGCGCCCATCGCATGCTGGCAGAGACGGAGTCCCTCGAAGCCCGCAAACGCGCCGCCGTGCTGGAGTTCCGCGCCCTGTTGTTGACCCACTTGCAGGCGCTAGAGCCGTTTGCGCAAAGCGTTTCGTCGACGCGGGCGGCGACCCACCCGATGGAGCCCACTCCCGAAAACGGCGCAGAGCGCCACGACTCCTCGCCGAATACCACAGAGCCGACTGCCGAGTCCCCCCACTGCGAAGCTTAGCCTGCTTCCAGTGTGCTGGGGTCGGCGGCGGTACCACAGAGCTGCTCGCGCAAACGCGCCAACGCCCGCGTGTGGATTTGATACACGCGCGACTCGGAGATGTTCAACACTTGCCCAATCTCTTTGAAAGTCAGCCCCTCGTAATAGTAGAGCTGGATGACCATGCGCTCACGGTCGGCGAGGCTCTCGATGGCTTGGGTCAGGGCGCGTGTCTGCTCGCGTTCCAGAAGCTCTTCATAAGGGTCTTCGGCGGTTGCCAGCGATTCCAGCAAGGAGTTGTTCTCCTCCTCGTCGCCGTTGATAAGGCACGACTCCAGAGACAAGGTGTTCGTGCGTGCGTAGTCGATGAGGAGCTGTCGGTACTCATCGATCGAGATTCCCAGGGCGTCGGCGGTTTCTTCGTCGGTGGGGGGGCGTCCCAGGCTGGCTTCCAGCCGCACCCAAGTGCGCTCCAGTTGGCGCAGTTTATCGCGTGCGGAGCGTGGCACCCAGTCTTCCGAGCGCAACGCTTCCAGCACCGCGCCCCGAATGAGTGCAATCGCGTAGGTCTCAAACTTCACATTGCGCGTGGGGTCGTACATATCGACGGCGCGGATTAGCCCCATCACGCCGTAGCTATACAAATCTTCCCATTCCATCCCGTTGGGCGGGTAAGGCACGATACGCCCCACAGTGAGCTTGACCAGATGCGCATATTGGCGGATGAGCTGTTCGCGCGCGCTCGACTCTCCATAGATTTTGAACTGTTTCCACGCTTCTTGCGTTTGGAATGCATCCATCATGATTGCGTGTACCTCCCTCAGTTAGTTTAGGCCGCTTCTTCGCTCTCCGTTGATACTTCGTCGGGTTGGTGTTTGGGACTGTCGGCGTGGGTGGGGGCGGTGGGCGTTTCGGGGGGCACGAGTTGGCTCATGACATACGCCCAGAGCGCACCGCTGATCCAGCCAACCATGCCGCCAATCAGTCCACGAATGGTGCACAGCAACGGGTCGATCCCCGATGCAATGCCCACTATCAGCACGAGCATACAGCCCAGCCCGCCTGTGATGCGGGGCACGACAGTCCAGTTCATGCGTTCTCATGGGTTCCTCCAGGGCAACGTGCGCGCCTGGATGGCGACTTCACGGCGCATGGGCGGGCGCGTGTTGGGCGCGGTTCTCCAGCGCCTCGGCATAGAGGGTACTGTAGGCTCTCGCGGAGCGCGCCCACGACCAGTCTTGGCGCATCACGCGCTGCACCAGCATCTGCCAGCGGGGCGTATCTGCAAACGCTTCGAGTGCCTGCCGCACAGCCTCATAAAGCGCATCGGGCTTATATTCGCGGAATACGAACCCGTTTCCTGCTGCGCGTGCAGCGTCATAAGGCGTGATGCTGTCCGCCAAGCCGCCTGTTTGTCGCACTATCGGGATTGTTCCATATCGCAGGCTAATCATCTGTCCCAGACCGCACGGTTCAAAGCGCGAAGGCATCAAAAACATATCGGAACCCGCATAAATTCGGTGCGCCCAGGCGTTATCGAATCCGATAGTGGCGTGCACTTTTGCCCGGTGGCGCTTGTGCAGCGAGCGGAAGTAGCGTTCGTAAGTGGGGTCGCCCGTACCCAGGAGCACCAACTGGATAGGCAACTGCAACAGCTTCGCGCCCAACGCCTTAATGAGGTCTAATCCCTTCTGGTCGGTTAGGCGCGAGACCAGCCCTATAACCGCTTTGCTGGGGTCGGGCTGCCAACCGCACGCCTGTTGCAAATCGGCTCGGCAGATGGCTTTCCCCTGCAAGTTGTCCGCAGAATAGTGCGCGGGCAGGTACGGGTCGGTCTCAGGGTTCCATTCGTCGTAATCGATGCCGTTCAAGATTCCTGTCAGGCGACGCTCATCGGCGAGGCGACGCAGCAACCCCTCCAGCCGCTCTCCATACTCTGGGGTCTGGATTTCGGCGGCATAGGTCGGGCTAACCGTGTTCACGCGGTCGCTGGCAAGCAGCGCGCCTTTCAGCAGGTTCACCTTGCCGTAGAATTCGAGCCCCTCAATATCGAACCAGTAGTCGGGCAAGCCCAGCTCGGCGAAGAAGGTTCTCTCGAATACGCCCTGAAACGCCAGGTTGTGGATGGTAAACACTGTCGCCATGTTCGCGGTGCGTTCGGTACCGTAGGCACGGATGTAGACAGGGATCAGTGCCGTGTGCCAGTCGTTGCAGTGAACCACCTGCGGTGTCCAGTCGGCGTGGGCGAGCCACTCCACCGTCGCTCGGCAGAACGCGACATAGGCACGGGGGTCTACAGCATAGATTTTGGTCGACTCGGTGGCGTTTGCGAACCAGTCGCCCACTTGAAGCAGGTAGACACGCACGCCTGAAGGCAGCTGAAGGTGCTTAACAGAAACATTCTCTGTCCAGCCGGGGTGGATGGAGAGCGTGAACTGGCTAACGGGTTCAATTTGCCATCGGGCGTCCGTTTCCACCATTGGGTAGGCGGGCATAAGGATTCGCGCGTCGTGTCCGAGTGCGTGCAACGCTTTGGGCAGGGCGCCTGCCACATCCGCCAAGCCACCAACCTTCGCTAACGGCGCAACCTCCGCTGAAACCATCAAAACACGATATGAGTTCTGTTGCATAGAAACGCCTCCTAAGAATGAGAATGCGCAGTCGCTGCCTCCGAATTCGCCGCCCAGCGCATGAGATGATAAAAGCCGTTTCTGGGCAACGCTTCTCGGCTCAGCGCCTGCGCGGGGTTCAGGCATCTTAGAGGATACCTGTGTTGTATCCAGTTTTGAATCCGTGAAGCGCCTCCGCTCCCGATACCTGTCAGAATTATTGGCATCTCAGGTCGGTTTCTCCAGAGCCATTCGAGCAGAATCTGTAAGCGTGGGGTCAATTCCACCCCTGTTTGGAGCCACAGGCAGACGACATCGGCAATCTGCAAGAGTTCCAGCCGCCTGCCGACCAATCGCCACTGGGGGAACAGCACGCGCCAGCGTTGAAGGTCGGCGAGGGTATGTTGCGTGGGCGCACCCACCACATGCAAACGCGACTGCAAATCCCAACCTGTGGCGGGCGCTGCGCTCGGACGCCAGTGCCACACCAGCACGCTGGGCGGGAGTTCCACGCGCGCGCCCCGAAAGAGCAAGAAATCGGCGTACACCACTGGGACGGGTGGAATTGCGACCGCTTGAGCCGCCGCTGTGCGTAGGCGCAGACCGCTCGCCTGATCTTCTACTTGTGTCGGCATTGCTCCGCGAAGAATTATGGGCAGCGGAACCGTAAAACTGCAGGCATTCGGGAGGACGAATCACTCCTTCAGCGTTCTCTCGTGAGGGAATCCAGAATCATCAGCAGTATACTTGCTTGCTTTTTGGGAGACCGTTCTTGCGCAGCGAGACGAAAGGCGCTCTCCAACTCGCCCGCTTGGGCGTAGCAATCGATGATCTGAGATAGCATCAACAAACGATCATTGACAGAAGGGGTTTTGGCAATCTCTCCTTCCAGCTGGTGCAGCAAGGGCTGCACTAACGGATAGGCGCCTTCTTTAATCGCGCTACGACAGATGCGTGCAATTGACACCGCATTCAGAGCGGGATCCGCGCGGCTAATCGTTTGCACGAGGCGTTCAATGAGATGGTGCGCTTTTTCTTGTTCTCCGATGTGATAGTAACGCGCTGCGATGCGCGTCTCGATTTCGGCTCGTTGTATCGGGGCTGTGATGTGCTGCGTGAAGCGTTGGACGCGTTTCCAGTCGCCGTGTTCCAGTGCGATGGAGGCGGCTTTATGGGCAGCCTCAGACTGTAGGATATCGGAGTTGATTTGTTTGATTAGCTTTTCGGCTTCTGCGTCGTTGCCTATGCGCATCAGTTCGATAACTGCGTTGTAGAGCTGGAGGTTGCGTTCACGCCCGGGGACATTGTGGAGCCGTTGCTGCGCCGCGTTGCGCCAGCGGCGCGCCTGCTGGGGCATATTCCGCTCTTGCGCGAGATGCGCGATTCGCAGTAGCAGGGCAGGCGTCTGCTCGTGCGGGTGTAGGTGGCGTGTCGGGTCGGGGTCGCCTTGTTGGAGCGCGCGCGTCGTCCACTCTATCAACGCAAACTCGCGCCAAGTGGGCGATAGCCGACGCGCCCAACGAAGCGCATCCTCCCACCGTCCTGCACGAAGATAAGCGTCCAACACACTGCGAGGCGCCTCTACGGATGCAAGTACTGTACCATGTTCCTTAGCGCACAAATCTGCCGCCTCCTCCAGCATTCCCGCCTGCAGGAGTGCTTCCACCACAGAACGCATCTGCAATTCAAAGCTCCGCATAAGATTCGCTGGCAACCGCTGCAGTGTCTCGCGTACGCGGACACGGTCGCCCCGTTGCGCGTAGGCAACCGCAAGGTGCGCCAGCGCAATGACATGTTCCCTACCCTGAGGAATGTGCTGGACAATCATTTCGGCAGTGCGCAGATCCCCATGCTCAAGGCGCCAAAGCGCTTGGTTCTTCCGCAATGACCACTCCGCGGCGGAGGTAAGCGCGTAGGCAGGCAAGCGCCGCATCCAGTGATCGAGACGATACCGCCTGCACGCTTCAGCAAGGGTATTCATTTCATAGGCGTCCAAAGTGTAGCCCCCTCGTTCACTGTCGAAGCCCATCAGGCTCAAGAGTTTCCACTTGAGTACTCCAGAGCGGCTACGCGCCAATATTTGCGCCACCAGCCATTCAACACGCTCTGATTCAGAGAGCTGGATCAGCTTAGACGGTTCAATCGGTTCGAGGCGTGGCTCCTTACGCCAGAGCATCCCCAGAACCAATAGCCCAGCACCGGCGCCCAGCACCAGAATCCACCTTATCCAACGACGCATGTCAACGACTCCCGAGGATGTTCGAAAATTCCCTTGGCAAGGGCAAAACCCTTTTTGGAAGGGCAGACACGCAGGTCTGCCCCTACCGAGGGCGTCGGCTGTAGGGGCGCGCCTGTGTGTGCGCCTTTCGATTCCCTAACCCCCCTTTTTTCGAACACCCTCACGATTCTCCGTAAAGATTATAGCATACTTATGGGTACACTCCCTATGTGCGTTCCGCTGTGGAGATCGGCTATGAGTTGTTGCAGCAGGGCAGGTATGTAGAGGCGTTGCCCTTTCTTCAGCGTGCCGTTGTCGAGCAGCCCCGCGAGGCGCGTGTGCACCTTTATCTTGCGCTTGCCTACTCCCACACCAGCGACCACACGAACGCCGAGAAGCACTTCGCGCAGGCAATAGCGCTGGATCCGCATGACGCCTATGTTTTTTATAACTGGGGCGCGTATCTGCACCGACAAGGTAGATACGCCGATGCACTCAAAGCCTACGAGACGGCTTATCGTTTAGACCCGACGCTGGTCGGCGCGAAACAGGCGGCGGATTCTCTGCGCGGGAGTGTGCCTAATTACGCCGCTCAGATTCCCACAGGCGCTGTGAGCAGCCCCCCTGTAGGTTCCCAGCCGCCCCCTGTGAACCCTGCCGATTTGTACACCCCTGCTGCCCGACGCTACCGCAGTGCGCGTGGGTGCATCACGGCAGGCGTGCTGCTGGCGGTGTTTGGTCTTTGTGTGCCCCTTGTTGGCTTAATCGGGGGGCTGATTTGCGGAATCGTTGCGATGCTCCGCGGCTCGGTTGCAGGGGGGATAGTGGTGGTCGTGCTGGCGATTGTGATGTCGCTGATTGGCGCTATGATATGGCAGCTATTGCTGTCGCTGGTGTCGGGCATTGCGTCTTGAGTTGCGTTGGGTGGCTCGCTTATATCACGCTCACTGCCAACAGCCACGATTCCAAACAGTCGGGGGCGTGTTCGAGCGTTTTGAGTCGCGGGTGGTTGGGGAGGGTGGCGCGGAGGATTTGCAATGCGCTGCCATAATCCCCATAGGCATAGGCGCGCAATGCATCGGAGAGTTCGGGCTTCTCGCGCAGGCGCAGCGCGAGGGCTTTTTCGATGAGGCGGTCGCGACGCGGCTCATCGGCGGTGAGCAAGGTGTAGAGCGAGTCGTAGCGTCCCAGCAGGCGCGCGATGCTCAGGGCAATCTGCTGGCGCGCCAGAGGCGACTGCGCCTGCGCCATCGCGTGCAGCAATGGCTCGATGTCGTTCGGGTCGCCATGTTGGGCGAGCGCATGGGCTAAAGCCGCCATGACGGCGGGGTCTGATTCATGGCTCAGGCGCGCCCGTAGCAGAGGCGCTAACGAG
>NKPV01000183.1 GCA_002254605.1 Armatimonadetes bacterium JP3_11 | reverse complement strand
GTGTTGCCCGTTACGCTTACCATCGCAGGACAATCGTTCCGCACGCGCAATCCCACCTCCACCTACATCCTTCCGTCGCAGGGAATCTCCTTCCCGATTGGCGCCGTGAACTTGAACCAGTTCAATGTAGTCCAGACGGGGGCGGGGGTAGGCGTGTTGACGCCTACAGGCACCGACCAGTACAACTTCACCGCAGGCGTTCCGGTGGACTTGACCTTCGCCGTCGACTTACTGGGCAACCCGTTCGCGCAAACAGTGCCCTTCGTGTTGCCGTTGCAGGGACAAGTGGTCGTCAGCGGCGGCAGTGCGCTGATTACCTCGCTGCAAGCCTTGAACTTCGCGCAGACTTTCAACCCGAATCTGGACCTACCGCCGTTCGAGTTCGGCTTACCGACGATTCTGCCTCCCGGAAGCACCGCGAATCTCATTTTCGACCTCATGCTGGAGGAGATTGGGCTGAATGTCGATCTCGAGGTCAACCTGCGTGCGGAGGGAACACTGGTTCCAGAGCCCGCGAGTCTACTCGCGCTTGGGTTGGGGCTGGGAGCGTTGGTGCGGCGGCGACGGCGATAGCGCATTGGCTGGGCGTGTTTGAATCTTCTCGGTTCCTCGTCGTGCGCGGCGAGGAACCGCTTCATTTAAGCCACTCGCGGTCGAACCGCACCCATTTGATGGCGCTGCGCTTGGGGCGTCCCTGTTCGTCGCGGGGCAGGTCGTCGCGCTCTAAGGTGTAGCTGTAGGTGATATGAATCGCGCCGTCGCGTGTCTGAATGGCGCAGGGGTAGGCATAGCGTCCGCGTCCGGGTTCATCCTTTTCCAGGTACCCTGCAATGCGCCAGGTGCGCCCCTCATCTTCCGAGAGCCACACGGCAAGCTGGTGGCGTCCTTGCTCGGTGTCGTTGCCGATTAAGAGCCACTCGCCCGTGCGCAGCGCCAGCGCCGCAACGCTGGAGCCGGGATTGGGCAACTCGGTCTTCTCGGCTTCTGTCCAAGTCACGCCGTTATCATACGAGTAGGCGACGAACACGCGGTTCGGCGGCGGTCCGTTATCGCGCATATAGGCGACCAACGCGCCGTCTCGACGGCGGAGCAGGCTGGGCTGCACTGCGCCCGCCCCCAAAATCGGCGTACTCACGCGCCACCTTTCGCCTGAATCGTCACTGATGGCGACCAGCGAGAAGCTAAAGCCATCCGAGTAGAGCGGCAACATGATGCGCTCGCCTTCAATCAGGGGCGGAATGCGCGTCATCCAGCCCAGTCGTCGCGAGAGTTCGTCGCTCGCGTGCTGGCGCACCGTCTGCAGGTAGACCTCCAACCGTGGGCGCAACGCAGGCGGGAGCGTCGCCCCACGCGCCTCCAGTCGCTTGAGCCACGCCTCCACCTGCTCGACAAACCGCGCGTCGGGTGAGATGTGGAGCACATCGCCCATCGTCCAGCGCGGCGCAAGAGCACGCTGATAGTCGATGCTTATCCGATACTTGATCAGCGAGCCTTCCCAGCGGTGGTTCAGCACGGTAATCCAGACCAGCCAGAGTCGCTTGTGAGCGTCGATAAACAGCACAGGATTACAGTCGGGATAGTCGGGGGTGTCTGCCATCACGAAGGGCTGGCTCCAGCGCGACGCTCCTCTGCGCCGCCGTGCGCCCAAAATCTGCACATCGTCCGCCGTGCGTTCGCCCGAACCGCTGAACCAACACACCAGCAGGTCGCCATTCGGGCACTCCACGATGCTCGAAGCGTGATTGTGCCAACCGTTGAGCGGAAAAATCATCTGGGATTCGAACATAAAAGCCCCGTTCGCTATCGCCGATGGAAATCCTGTTGGGCATACCGTTTCGGAGTTATCTCTGTCCCTCCAGCCGCTCGCGCACGCGCTGAAGCAACGCCGTCATCATTTCCGTCGTCAGTAGTTTCGTATAGGTGTTGCGTGCGCTGGGGTGATAACTGCTGGCGAGGAATTTGCCGTCGCGCAGGTCGTAAATCGCGCCGTGTTGAAAGGTGTAGCGTCTGTCGGGGATGAGGCAGTTCTCCTGTTTTGCCAGTTGGAGGCACGCCTCGAACGCCAGCCGTCCCAACGCGAGTAAGCCGCGCAGATTAGGCATCATGCGATAAAGGCGCACGAGATAGGGGAAGCACATCGCCTGCTCTTCGCGCGTGGGTTTGTTGTCGGGTGGAGCGCAGTGAACCGCAGCGGTGATCGCGACCTCATAGAGGACAAGCCCATCGTCGCGATGGGTGGAAGTTGGCTGGTTGCAGAATCCGGTTCGGTAGAGCGCGTCGAACAGGAAGTCGCCTGAAGCGTCGCCTGTGAAGATTCGCCCGGTGCGATTGCCTCCGTGCGCGGCGGGCGCCAGCCCCACGATGAGCAGTTTCGCCTGCAGGTCGCCGAAGTTTGGCACGGGCTTCCCCCAGTAGTTCCAGTCGCGGAACGCGGCGCGGCGGGTGTGCGCGATTTGCTCGCGGTAAGCGACCAGGCGCGGGCACTGCCTACAGGCGACAATCTCGGCGTTCAGCGTTTCCCACTCGGACATCGGTGGGCGATTATACCGTCGGGGAACCCGTTTCCGCCTGTTTGAGCGCTTCCTCCAGCGTGTGCCAAGCCAGCGTGGCGCACTTGACGCGCACGGGAAAGTTGCGCACGCCCGCCAGGGCAACGATGTCGCCCAGCGTCACGATGTCGCCTTCGGTTTCCCCCTTCACCAGCGCAAGCACTTGCTGAATCAACGCGCGCGCCTCTTCAAGGGTCTTGCCCTTAACCGCTTCGGTCATCATCGAGGCAGAGGCTTGGCTAATCGAGCAGCCGCGCCCGTGGAACCGTACCTCTTGGATGCGCCCGTCCTGCACGCGCAGGTCGAGGATCACCTCATCGCCGCACGAGGGATTGAAGCCCTCCTGCGTGATTTTCGGTGGCTCCAACTCGCCCCGACCGCGCGGGTGGCGATAGTGGTCTAAAATAATGTCCTGATAGAGTTCATCCAGCATAACCAAAGACCTTACGTACCTGATACAACCCTTCGATAAGCGCGTCGATGTGCGTGGTGTCGTTGTAGAGGGCGAGGCTGGCGCGTGCGGTGGAGCCGCCCAATCGCTCGCCCAGCGGATGCGCACAGTGCAACCCCGACCGAATCGCGATATCGCGCGTATCCAGCACCGTTGCGATGTCGTGCGGGTGGATGTCTTCCAGCGTAAATGCGAAAATACCTGCGCGGTCGGGCACAGGTCCATACAGGCGTAGCCCCGGCACTTGCTGGAGGCGTTCCAGAGCGTACTGGGTCAACTCGCGCTCGTAGGCTTCGATCGTGTTGCGCCCGATAGAATCGATGAAATCCAACGCGGCGTGCAGTCCAATCGCTTCGCCGATGGGGGG
>NKPV01000325.1 GCA_002254605.1 Armatimonadetes bacterium JP3_11 | reverse complement strand
TTTTTGAGGGGATGTTGAACTGGGAGGGTGTGAAGCGTGCAGGAAGACGAATCAGGCTGACAGGTCACCCCATCAGCGACCGTCTGCGCACAGAGATGCTACGGCTTGGGGTGACCATGTCTGAGGTTGCAAGGATGTTGGGCGTGGATAGGTGGGATGTGTCGCACGCGCTTAGCCCCCGCGCCAAGCGCAAGCGGTATGTCAAGCTCCGCCAGCGGATACGCCATCTGCTGCGCAAACTAAAAAGCCGTCGCCCGCGTTGGGGGTGGGAGGCGGCGGAGCGGATGGGGTATCGGAGTTATTGCGAGTATCAGGCGTTGATTGCCGAGACGCTGGACGCGGCGGTG
>NKPV01000070.1 GCA_002254605.1 Armatimonadetes bacterium JP3_11 | reverse complement strand
GAGTGGAGGCGCGTCATCGCGACAGCGGTTGCCAAGCAGGGCGTAAGCACACTCCCCAGGTAGACCGCTGTGAGCGCCTGCCAAGGCGAGAGGGGGTTCATCATCGAGGGCTGAGCCAGTAAAAGTAATCCATCTTTGCGTATCGATGCCAGAACGATGGGCAACGCCGCTTCAGGCGGTAAGTTGAACAGACGGCTGAGCGGCTGGATCCCATGCGCGATTATCTCTAAAACGCCCGTTGCCTTCAGCAGCGCTGCAAGGAGCGTCATACCAATAAATATGGGCAGAGTGTTCACGAGGATTTGTTGGATGGACTGGTGCGTTTCCCGCGCCCCGCTGCGCCAGTCAGGCGCACGGAGCGGCGTGTGAAGCAAGTGCGTTGTGGCGCGTGCGCGCTGACGCTCCCCACGGCTGAACCAACGGGCATAAAGCGCAGCGCTGATTAGCAACAACGCCAAGTACCCCACCGTCAGATACGGCATGCGCAGCGCGTTGAAAACGCCCAGCACAGCGCCCATCTGGTACGAGCACGCCGAACCGAAGGCGATGGTCGCGGTCGCTGTCGTGCGTTCTCGATGTCCCTGAAGTATTGCAGGAACATTGCACCCAAATCCCATCCAGACGCGCACGAGGTCGTTGCTCGATAAGCCCAATGGACGAAGCATAGGGTGAACCGTAACCGCAAGTCGTTCTACAAGCCCGCTCGTCATGTATAAACTGCGCAGTCCAGCAAAAAGCACCACCGTGGGGGTCGCCCAGACGAGCATCAAAGGCGTCATTGTAAACAGCCCGTAGTCGCCCACAAGGAGCTCGCGTATCACCAACGGCGAATGGTTCCATCGGGTAGTAAGCGGTACAAGAGCGGACTGTATCAGCGGGTCTAAACGCGCCGCCAAAGCGTTCGCCATCCCAACAGCAGCCAGCGCAGGAACCACGAATGCCCCCAAGGCAAGCCACCCTTTCACAGAACCGACAACCCCCCTCGAGCGCTGGACTTTTAGCATACACACTCCTCGCCGCAGCACGAAAGATCGTCCAAGAACATGTTGTAGAAACGATACTCTTCCAACGGAGTGGTATCCAACCCCATGCGCTCGCCGATTGTGTGGGCAATCACGGCAAACCGCTGACGGAACTTGTAGATGAAGCAGAAAATTACGGCGTCGTGACGCACCGACGGTCCCGACAGAAACAGGTTCGATGTGATGGTCGATTCATCGTACTCGTTGAGCAAGGGGAAACCGTCCTCGCGCCATGCAAATAGCGGTTCGATTTGGCGTACACTGGGATAGAAACCTGTTGCGAAGATAGGATGTGTATCGGTGGGATAAGCATTACCATCTTGGTCGTAAACAATATAACCTGTATGCACGCGTTCAATACAAGTCGCCTCTACACCCGCGATTAGGGTAATGTTGCCCCGTGATACCTCCGTGCGGAGCCGCTCTTGCGTGAAGGGCGCCAGGGAGACGCTGGGGTCGTGCCCCTCCCGTTCCCATACATCAGAGCGCTCTAACACCGTGACCTGCTTACCTAATCGACTCAGATGGATCGCGGCATCGATGCCGCTTTCGTAGCCCCCGATGATAACAAACTGATTCCCCAGTACTTGGGTCCAAGAGCGTACCTGCGCAGTGTGGATGCCCCAGTGCGCCCCCGGCAAATCGGGCGTGCGTGGGCACTGGAACTCGCCCCCTGCCCATACCAGAAACGACGCTTGTGTTGTCCCACGCGAGGTGTGTACCCAAAAGCCGGTAGGCGATGGTTCCACAGCCTGCACCTCCACGCCCGTGCAAACAGGCAACTCGTAATGTTGCGCGAACAGGCTCAAATACTCGGCATACTCCTGCCCGCTGGGATGCTCCGTTCGCAGTGAGAAAGCAGGCGAAGTGCGCGGCGCAATGGCGTTCAAATCGGGATAGCCGAATGCATAAGCATTGAACGAAGGCGTAATCATGCGCATCTCACGCGGCCAACGACGAAATGACTCGGCGATTTGCCCACGCTCCACTATCCCGAAACGCTCTATACCCAGCGTTTGCAACGCCACACCCACGCCCAGACCGGACGGACCTGCGCCGACAATAAGAACATCGTATTGCTTGTGAAGCGAATTGGCGCCAGACATTTCCGCAATCCTCCTGCAGTGTGTATTCGTGTGTATTATACCCCTCAGCGAAGAGAGTTGTCAAGGGGGTGGGAGAGTGTTCGAAAAATCATGTAGCAGGGACAGTCGTGGCGCCCTCACACAACAATGAAGCAGCAGGCATGCGATGGAGCTTAGTGGCGACTTTGAGCGCGGCAGTCATCGCCAGCGCGTTTGGGCAAGCGTATTCACGCAGAACTTCCCCGTGTAGACGCCTTCGGGGCAATTTCGCTGGCATGAGCGCAATCGTTGGCACTCATGCGGAGTTGACAGCCCCTGCGGAAGTTGACTGGCACGATCAGCAGGTTGGCGTCGTCCACGCGACCGTTGCCCCCCAGCGCCGTTATGCGCTAATCACCTCACATACGCGGCTAAGTCCCCTGTACCGCTATTGTAGCCTGCGTGATTGTATGGCAGCAGGTGGGTACAATATCACTTGCTATGCAAGCGGATGTGATCCGTGCCCCTGTGGAAGTGCGTTGCCGAGAGGAGCTGCAACGACTACAAGCGTGGGATACCTATCCCAAGCCGATGGGCTGGCACCTGTCGCCGCGCGCCGTGGAGAAGTTTATCTTGGGGGATGAGACACTGAACATCGCGCCCAAGTATATCGGCGACCGAGACCGTATCCAAGTGGCGATTGCTACCCTTGCCAGCGACCGCGCCTTGCTGTTGGTGGGCGAGCCAGGCACCGCCAAGTCGTGGGTGTCGGAACACCTGAGCGCGGCGATCTGCGGCGACTCAAAACTCACCGTACAAGGCACCGCAGGCACCACCGAAGATCAAATCAAATACTCATGGAACTACGCGCTGTTGATGGCGGAAGGACCCAGCGACCGCTCGCTTGTGCCCAGCCCCATCCTGACCGCGATGCGCGAGGGACGCATCGCCCGCTTTGAGGAAATCACTCGCTGCGTGGCGGAGGTGCAAGATGCCCTGATTTCCATCCTCTCCGAGAAAGCCATCGCCATCCCCGAACTGGAGCGCATCGAGTACGCTAAGCGCGGGTTCAACATCATCGCCACCGCCAACACCCGCGACCGCGGCGTGAACGAGATGTCCTCCGCGCTCAAACGGCGATTTAACTTCGTGGAACTGCCCGTGCTGAACGACCTGCAACAGGAGATGGCGGTGGTTCGCCAGCGCACGCAGGAAATGCTCACCGAACACGAACTGCGAACCGACATCTCCGACGAGCTGGTGGAAACCTTAGTGACGGTATTCCAAGAATTGCGGCAAGGGCAAACTTTGGACGGCGAACAGAAGGTGAAGACGCCCTCAACCGTGATGAGTACCGCCGAAGCGGTGAGCGTGCTGTTCGGAGGCTGCCTGCTGGCGACACACTTTGGCGAGGGCATCGTAAAAGGGCAGCATGTGATGCGCCTATTGGTCGGGGCAATCGCCAAAGAGGACAAGTCCGACTTAGAGGCGCTGACCGAGTATCTGGAGACGGTCGCCAAGAGGCGCGACGGGCGTGTATGGAAGGAACTGTACGAGACGCAGCGGTGGCTCAAATCGCTGTGAACGCGGTATCGATTCGGGGCGTGCATGTGGTGCCTGTGCGCCACCATTCGCCCGCGATTGCTCGCGCCACCGTGGCGGTCATTCGCGCCCTGCGCCCACGACTGGTGTTAATCGAGGGTCCCAGCGATGCGAATCATCTTATTGATGCCCTTATCGCGCCTGACGCGGTCGCGCCGCTGGCGATTTTAGCCTACCGTCAGCCCCAAGCGCGTCACGCCTCCGCTGACCTTGCCCCCCAGGTGGTGTTCTACCCGTTTTGCGACTACTCGCCCGAGCTGGTGGCGTTGAGAACGGCGCGAGAACTCGGCATCGAGGCGCGGTTTTGCGACATTCCTGCCTCCGCCGTGCTGGAACATCGCGAAGCAACTAATGAAGCCCTACCTGACACCGGAGAGTCTCCCGCGCCGTCGGCGCCCGCGGAACCTGCGCAGCCGTCCAAATCTCCCAGCAGCGTGTACGATCGCGTCGCGCAGCGCATGGGGTTCGACGACCACGAGGAATGGTGGGAATGCCTGTTTGAAACCGCCCTGCGCGACCCCACCCAGTTGTTGCTCCGTACCTTTGAGTGGGGACAGTTGGTAGTAGGCGATTTTGGGATTAGCGACTACGATGCCTTGCGCAACGCCTACATGTGGAAGCGCGTGGAAGAGTCGGGGGTTCCCCCCGAGCAGATTGTGCTGGTGGTGGGCGCGGCGCATGCGGCGGCGTTCGCGCTGCCCGATTTCCGAGCCGAGTACGACCCCAACCATCCGCTGCTGCAGGCGCGTCCTGGCGAGTTCGTGCTGATGCCCTATTCGTTCCCACGCTTGTCGGAGCAGTTGGGCTATGGCGCGGGCAACCGTGCGCCGCAGTTCTATCAAGACGCTTGGGAGTTTGGATGCCTGGAAGAGGCGGCTCTGGCAACGCTCACCCGCCTTGTGAACGCGATGAAGATGCAGGGCGATGTGGCGTCCCACGCCGATGCCATCGAGGCGTTTCGCTTAGCGAAGCAGTTAGCCACCCTGCGGAGGAAACCGCAGCCGGGCTATCGCGAGACCATCGACGCCGCCATCGCCGCCTTCGGACGCGGGCAAGCCGAGCGCGTCGAGAAGCCCCTCAAACGCCTGATGATCGGCGAGCGCATCGGGCGCGCTCCCCAGTCCGAAATTCAGCCCCCAGTGCAAGCCGAGTTCTATCGCCTCACGCACGAGCTGCGGATCCCCGTCAAGGATGACCCGACCGATCTGCGCCTGAACCTTGCCGAGCCACACGCCGTGCAGCAGTCGATCTTCCTGCATCGGCTTGCCGTTGCGCAGATTCCGTTCGCCGATTTGCAATCGGGCGAGGCAGCGACCTACGGGCAAATGGCGCGCCTCCGTGAGAAGTGGCGTCTCCAGTGGACACCGCTGACCGATGTCGCGTTGGCGGAAGCGTCGGTCTACGGCGACACCCTACGCGAGGTCGCCAAGCGCAAGATTGAACCGCGCTTAGCCCAGCGTGAGACGCTTGCGTCAGTGAGCCGCGCGGCATTGGAGGCGGTGCTGTGCGAGCTGCCCGAACTGTATGGCACGGCGTTGCAGGCGTTGGACGAGGCGTCCATCCGCGACGCCGATTTCACGAGCCTCGCACGGGCAGCCTACCAGATAGCCGGGCTGATTGAATATGGCGCGGCGCGGGCAGTACAACGGGAGATATTCGAGCCGTTGCTCCAGCGCGTCTATACGCGGGCGTGCCTACACCTGCTGCCGTCCAGCGATTGTGGCGAGAACGAAGCCCGCGCCGTCGGCGAGGGCATGCAGCTGCTCCACGAACTCGCGCACAAGCTGCCCTATTTGGACACAAATTTGTGGATAGAGAACCTGCGTGAGACCGTGCTGAGCGATCAGGCACAAGCGTATGTGGTGGGCATAGGACTGGGGCTGCTGGGCTTTATGCGCGCGGCGGACGCGGAACTCTGGAGCTGTGCCAAGCGGATGCTCTCGCCCGCAACGCCTCCCGAACAGGCAGCGCAGTTCCTGGAGGGCTTGCTCCACGCACAGGGTGGCGCGGCGGCACGCTCCCGCCCCTTCGTGCAAACGATGCACGAGTTCCTTATGCAACTCCCCGATGATCGGTTCCTCCAAGCCTTGCCGATGCTCCGCCGCGCGTTCAGCAACCTCTCGAATCACGACATCCATTACCTGACCGATAACCTCTTGCGGATTATAGATGAGGGTGTTGCTGCGCAGGCGGACGCGGAAACCGAGCTATCCCTCTCACATGAGGAACTGGAACATATCTGGGCGCAGTTAGCGTGGATGGAATCGTAAGACTTCGTTGGGCGCGTGGAAGGAGGTGCGTCTGGGTTAGCCTTCCGCTTCGAATTTCCAGTCGTTGCCGGGGGGCGTGTCGTACGATTCGGCGCACTGGCGCTGGCGTTCCTCTTGCTCTAACTCCAGCAGCAGAGCGCGTTGCTTGCGGTGTAGCAGCGATTGGCAGCGTTCATCGGCTTCCAACGCGCGACGGAGCAACGGGAGCCAGTTCGGGTCGGGCTCCAGCTGCTCCAGCGTTTGTAAAGTCTCCTCCCGACGCTGAAGCAGCCCCGTGACCTCGTCCCAGCGTTCCTGCTCAATCGCGTCTTCCAAACAGAGGCTGAGCATCCAGAAATCGTGCAACAGCGTCGCAATCAGCGATTTAGCCATGGAGACTCACCTTTGCTGTGGGCATGCGCACCTGTGCTTCGGCTTCGGAAGCGATAGTGTCCCACGCTTCTCGCAATTCGGAGAGCAGGTCGACGACATGCTCCAATCGTTCTGGAGCGTCTTGAATGTTCGCCTCGACGAGCTGGTTATACATGTAGGTATAGAGTCGGAACAGGTTCTCGGCGATTTCGCCGCCTTTTTCGAAATCGAGGCTGCTGATGAGTTCGGCGAGGATTTTTTGCGCCCGTTGCAGTTTATGGTTTTGCGTTTCGTAATCGCGCTGGCGCATGGCGTAGTGCGCCTCGTTGATGAAGCGGATTGCGCCATCGTAAAGCATCACAATCAGCCGCGCGGGACTGGCGGTTTCCACTGCGGTTTCCAAGTAACGATCTGTACCGTTCACGCCACCATACATCAGTTGACGAGCCTCCTTCTGATGGGTTTAGACACCTCCGACGCCGACGCGCGGCAAGCTGGAGGCGAGGGCGGCTAACCGTGCGCCCTGACTTTGCATTTGGCTGATCGCGCGTTCCATCCGTGCGAACTGTTCGCGGAGCATCAGTTGACGGCGTGTAATCTCTTCGCGAATCGATTCGATTTGCTTGTCGAGCGCGCTCATCTGATCGCGAAGGGTATTCGTGGCGTTTTGGATATCGCCGTTGACGATGTCCGTCACCTGACGCGCGAACAGGCGCACTTGGTCGGCGACGCCGCGCGTGAAATGCACACGCCCGTAGGTTCCAGGAGCGGTCGCCGTCACGCGGATTTGCAAGCCTGCGGTGTTCGGGTTCTCGCTGTTGCCCGTGAGGAACTGTCCACGCCCCGTGGCGGGTTCTCCGTTGATCGTGCCCTGCACATCCTGCCCTTCTGCGTGAATGGGTGTTGTGCCGATGCCCGAATTGTTGGACGACGCCGCCTTATCCGAAACCACCGTGAAGTTGCTGGCAGAGCCGTAGTTCACCGCGCGAATGGTGAGTTTGCCATTCTCCACACTGGCGACCACCCGGTTGCGCAGGCGTGGGTCGTTGTTAATCTGGTTTACGATATCTTGCTGGGTGCTGCCCGCGCTAATGACCAGGTTCACAGGATCGTTGCCAAACAGAGCGCCGCTGAAGGTGAGGGTCTCGGTTTCGGTGCTCGCGGCGGTCTGCGCCACGCTTGCGGTCGCGGTGGCGCGTGTGGCGACCTGCGTAATCACCACTTCGTAGCCTCCCAGCGGCGAGGCTTTCGTCTTGTCGGTGGACGAGACGAAACTGATGTTTGGGTCGGTGGTGCGTCCCGATGCGGTGAAGAGTCGCATCACCCCTTGGAGGTCTTGCGCCATCGCCTGATTGAACTTGCCCTCATCGAAAGTGAGTTTGCCGTCCTGCCCCAGTTGGACGCCCACTTGCGCCAGCACACGCAGCCCCTGCTCCACATTCGGGAGCGCGCTGATTGTGCGGTTGATAAGTCCGTCCATGACCGTGCCGACGGTTGTGTCGCCGAACAGCACGCCCGCTTGGAGTGTCTGCTTGTCGATGGAGGCATTTTGCTTCAAAAAGTCCACGAGGCTATTGAAGGCGTTCACGAAGTTGCTGACTGCGCCGCGTGCTGCCTCCGTATCGCGTGTGAGCGTGAGGGTCGCCCGCTTCGGGTTGCTGGCGTCCGCGCTAAGTAGGGTAATCGTCACCCCCTGAATGGCGTCGTTAATCTGGTTGCGACTGCGTGTGAACTGGAACCCGTCAATCGTGAATTCAGCGTCTTGGGCTTGTACCAACTCCTGCTGGTACTGATTTTGCAGAATTCCAAGCGCTTTGAGAATGTTCTGGTCATCCGTAAAAGTGGGCAGGGCGCCGCCTCCATCGATTTTGAGACGATAGTAGGTCACGCCGTTGTCGGTTTCGGTTTCCAGCGACGCCGTCACGCCTGCGCCTGCGTTATTGATTTTGTTCACCAGAGAAGCAAGCGTATCGGTCGCGAAGTCGATGTTGATCGCTTGCCCGTTGATCTGAATTGTGCCGCTGGTGGGGGCGGTCATGCCGAACACCTGCGCTAGGGTTTGCCCCGAGTCGCGGAATCGATCGGAAAGAGCAGCGTTGCCCTGCTGGTTGCGGATAAATTCATCGTAGGAGACCAGTTTGAGTGTGGGTGCAAGCACTTGCCACCCGCCTACATCGGTCAGTCGGATCTTGCTGTTTTTGCCGGTTTCGTTTGCGGTGAGTGTTAAATACGCACCTGTGCTGGTTGTCAGCACCGATGCGGTGACGCCAGCGCCCGCCGCGTTGATTTTCTGCGCGACGCTGTTGAGGGTGTCGCTACTTTGCAGGGTAATAATCTTACCGTTCACCATGAACTGTCCTTCCGCGCCCAGTTCCGCGGTGGCGGAGGTGTGTGCACCGCTGACAATCTTGTGCGCTTGGGCTAACTTGCTCACGCGCAGCTCGTAGGTTCCCGGCAGGGCTTCTGTGGAGGAGGTGATAGTGGCAACATTCGTATCGCTGGAGCTGCCACGCACGGAGTTGAACGCGCTGTTGACCGAGAGCGCACCCGCCGCCGACGCCAGGCTGTTGACCAGCCCGCGAAACTGGTCGAACGCGCTCATGCGGTTTTGGAGCTGCGACTTACGCACCATCAGCCGCTGAATCGGGCGCGACTGCAGCTCCGTTAGCTTTTGGATAATCGACTCGGTGTCGATACCCGTCGCTAACCCCGCAAAGTTTATCCCACTCAAGTTGCCGCCGATCACTGTGTTTCACCTCCAGGTTATCCCTTCTCATCTGCCGCGCGTCCATGCGACTCCACCGTCGTTGCGATTATCGGCATCGGGTTCAGCAATCTGGACTCTCAAAAATGCGGGTTTTGTTGCCGATAATCGGGGCGTGATGCTCGCCGTGTTGATGGTTGGGTTGCTATGGACGGCGTCGGCGCGGCTTACGGAAGAGCCAAGAGTGCATCGCTTGGACAATCCTGCCCAAGCCACGATACGCATTCAGGCGGAGCTCTCTGTGAGTGTCGCACGCTTTCGCCTGGGCGACATCGCGACTATCGAGACCGAAGATACCGCTTTGCGGGCGCAATTGGAGCAAATTGAACTGGGGGCGGCGCCTTTGGCAGGGCAGACGCGAATTTTCACCAAGCAGCAACTGCTTACACGGCTGCGCCAACACAAAATAGACCTCAATACGGTTCGAGTGGAGATGCCCGATACCGTGCGCCTTACTCGCGCCGCTCAAATTGTGGACAACTCGCAACTGGAATCGTTCGCGCGTGAGCAGTTGAAAGCCGTTTTGGGCGAGGCAGCGCGCGAATGGGCGCTGGAAAATCCGCCTGCGCCTACATCGGTTCCCAGCGGTGCGGTAGAGTTCCGCTTGGAAGGCGCGCCGCGCGTGGCGTCGGGTTCCGCCACGATGGAAATCATTGCGCTGGTGGAGGGACAGCCTCGCGCGAAGTACCTGCTGCGCTTCAAAGCCCCCCAGAAAGCGCGTTCGGTTGCCGTGCGGTCGGGTGAGAGCGTGCAGGTGCGCGTGCGCGGCGACGGAGTGGTGCTGGAAACGCGCGGGGTCGCACGCGCCACAGGCGCCCACGACGAAATCATCCCCGTGTACATCCCCGACACCCAAAAAACGATACGCGCCCAGATTATCGAACCGGGCGTTGTGGAGGTGAAACTATGACCGCTTGGGCGCTGACATACCTAATTAGCAGTATTGTCGCGCCGTGGCAGGAGCCGCCCACGACGCATAGACCTGCACCCACGCACGAGGATTCTGCTGCTGGCTCCCTCTGGAACGACAAATCGGTTAGCCTCTTTGAAGACTTCAAAGCCCGCCGCGTGGGCGACCTGCTGACGATTGTCGTGTCGGAAAGCACCACCGCCTCCGCACGCGCCAATACCGCCGTGCAAAAGTCCGAGTCGGCGTCCACAACGGCGGGGGTGGGACCGATTTTGAACTTCTTTTGGCCCGAGCTGGGCGCATCGGGTAAGACCGACTCGAATGTGCAGGGCAATACCGCACGCGCAGGCACGCTGCAGACCCGAATCACGGTGCAAGTGGTGGAGACCTTCCCAAACGGGGTGCTGCGCATCGAGGGGCGGCGTACCTTGAAAATCAACGAGGAGACCCAGACCCTGATATTTAGTGGGCTGGTGCGTATCCGCGATATCCGCGCCGACAACACCGTGCCCTCCACGGCGATTGCGAACGCCGAGATCTATTTTGAGGGTAAGGGGATTGTCGGCTCGCGACAGCGTGAAGGCATCCTCACACGGCTTTTCAAGATTATCTTCTGAGGTGGAGCGATGATGGCGATGAAGAATCGGAGACCCTCACTCCCTACCCCTCTTCCACCGCGTGGGAAAGAGGGCTTGCGGATGACAGCGCCCCTAACTCTCTTATCCCTTCTCCTCGCCTGCATGCTCCACGCCCAAGCCCCTACCGTGCGCCTGAAAGATATCGCCCAAGTGCGCGGCGTGCGGAGCAACCAGCTCATCGGCTACGGCATCGTGGTGGGGTTGGAGGGCACCGGCGACAGCAACGGCGCCATGTTCACCGTACAGTCCATCGCCAATATGCTGGAGCGGTTCGGTATTACGGTATTGCCCGGCGCCATCAAAGTTAAAAATGTGGCGGCGGTGATGGTGACTGCCGAACTGCCCCCCTTCGCGCGGGCAGGCAACACAATCGATGTGGTGGTCTCCAGTATCGGCGATGCCCGCTCGTTGCAGGGGGGCACGCTGCTGCAAACCCCCTTACGCGGTGCGGACGGGAATGTGTACGCCGTTGCGCAAGGACCCATTTCGATTGGCGGATTCAACTTCGGTGGGGGGGGCGCGCGCGTGCAACGCAATCATACCACGGTCGGGCGCATTCCGAACGGCGCCCTCATCGAACGCGAAGTGCCCGCCAGCTTCCTGCAAGGCGATAACGGTCTGACTATCCAGCTCAACCAGCCCGATTTCACCACCGCCGCCCGCGTGGTCAGTAGCATCCGCAGCGCGTTCCCGAACCTAACCGTGCAAGCGCTTGACCCGTCCACGATTCGCGTTTTGCTCGACCCCCAAAGCGCGGTGGACCCCGTGATGCTGATTGCCTCGCTGGAGACGCTCAGCGTCCTCCCCGACATCAAAGCGCGCGTGGTGGTGAACGAGCGCACGGGCACGGTGGTGGTGAACGGCGATGTGCGCGTTGCGCCTGTAGCCATTGCGCATGGGGGCATTACCGTGCGCGTTCAGACCACTTTCGAAGTCTCGCAACCGCCGCCGCTGAGCAATGGGCAGACGCAAGTCGTACCCCAAACGCAAGTGAACGCCAGTGAGGAGCCTGCGCGTATGGTCTACCTGCGCGACGGCGCGTCGGTCGAGTCGCTGGTGAAGGCGTTGAACGCTTTGGGCGTCACCCCACGCGACCTCATCGCGATTCTGCAGTCGCTCAAAGCCGCAGGCGCACTGCATGCCGAAATCGAGGTGCAATGATGCGAATAAATCAAGCATTCCCGCCTGTAGAGCCGACCATAGGCACGCCGTCGCACCCGCAGCGCAACCCGCAACTCCTGCGTGCGT
>NKPV01000151.1 GCA_002254605.1 Armatimonadetes bacterium JP3_11 | reverse complement strand
GCGATGGGGTTGCCGCCCGCCGCCACATAGCGCATGCCCTCGTTCACTAAGGCTTGCGCCAGCACGGTTGCGGTGGTCGTGCCGTCGCCCGCCACATCGTTAGTTTTGGACGCCACCTCTCGGCACAGTTGCGCACCCATATTCTCCCAGGGGTCAGACAGTTCAATCTCTTTCGCGACGGTCACGCCGTCTTTCGTGATAATCGGCGCACCCCATTTGCGATCCAGCACCACATTGCGTCCTTTCGGACCAAGGGTCACCTTCACGGCGTTGGCAACCTTATTCACACCGCGCTCAAGAGCGCGGCGAGCCTCCTCATCGAACTTCAGCATCTTCGCAGGCATAGTGTTCACCTCCTCTGTTTAGTGTTCGCGAATTGCGTAGATTTGATCCTCATCGAGGATGAGATACTTCTTGCCCTGATACTCAAACTCATTTCCTGCATACTTGGAGAAGACAACGCGCTGCCCGATCTGCACGGTCATCGGTGCGCGTTCACCATTGTTGAGCAAGCGACCAGGTCCCACAGCGACCACTTTGCCCTCTTGCGGGCGTTTCTTCGCAGTGTCGGGCAGGATAATCCCTGCTTCGGTCTTCTCATCTTCCTCGAGCAGCTCTATCACAACCTTGTCATTCAGCGGTTTGAAAGTCATCCGCAGATCACCTCCTTAGAGTCTGAATTTGAACCTGAATTTAGCACTCTCACTTTGAGAGTGCTAAAATTAGCATACCTCAAGGGGGTAGGGGTTTGTCAAGAGGGGGACGGGGTGTTCGAAAATTCCCTTTGCACGGGGCAGACACGCAGGTCTGCATCTACTGTTGCGCAGGATAGGTAGGGTGTACCTGTGTGTGCGCCCTGCTATTCGCCGTTTTTTTCAAACTCCTCGAGAAATCTGAACGCCCTCGCCCCCAAGCCCTTTGGGGAGCCTCCGCATCCTTCCGCAGCGTGCAAGAGGCACAACAGGCACGACGAAAGGCATATCGCCCCTCTCCCTCTGGGAGGAAGGTTGGAAAGTGGGGACAAACAAATGCTATGCTTCGTAGCGGTTTTGCATCGAGTCGTTACAAGTCTTGCAGGACTTCCCCCGCCAAGCAGCGAATCCTGTTCATAGGAGGGCGTCTTTATGCTGAAATTTGCTTCGGCAGATCAGTTGCTGGATATCTGTTATGAACGCGATGCCTCGGACATTCACATCGTACCGGGCGAGCCGGCGACGCTCCGGCTGCACGGACGATTAGTGCGCTTGGAGGAGTATGGCGAGCTTAGCCCTGCGGACACGGAACGCCTGTTCCGCGAGGTTGCGCCCCCACGCGCTATTCACGAGTTAGAGCGTGTGCGCACCGCCGACTTCGGATACACCCACAGTAAGGCTCGGTTCCGTGTCGCTGCCTACTACGAGAAAGGGTCTATCGCGATTAACTTCCGCTTAATCCCCTATCGGCTCCGCAGCTTTGAGGAAATCGGACTACCCGATTCAATCAAGCGCATCCTTCATCTGCCTCGCGGATTGGTGCTGGTGACGGGACCTACAGGCTCTGGCAAAACGACCACCCTCGCAACTATGATTGACTATATCAACACCCATCGGGAAACGCATATCGTCACGGTGGAAGACCCCATAGAGTATTTCCACAGCGCGAAAAAGTCGGTCGTCAGCCAGCGTGAAGTGGGCGTCGATGTGCCGAGTTTCGAGGAGGGTGTTGTCAGGGCAATGCGTATGGACCCCGATGTGATTCTGGTAGGCGAGATGCGCGACCTCAAAACGATTCAAGCCGCGATTACGGCTGCCGAGACGGGGCACTTGGTCTTCGCGACCGTGCACACCACAGGGGCTGCGCGCACAGTGGAGCGTATCGTCGATGTGTTCCCCCACGAACAGCAAGAGCAGATTCGCGTCCAGCTCAGCACGAACCTTGTAGCGATTATCTCGCAGTTGCTGTTGCCGCGTGCGGATCGTCCGGGGCGTGTTGCTGCATTCGAAATAATGTATGTCACTCCAGCCATCGGGCACATGATACGCGAGCGCAAAATCCACAGCATCGAATCGGCAATTCAGACGGGGCAGCAACTCGGCATGATTTCGCTGGACAACCACCTGCTATTTCTCTATCAGCATAAACTGATTACGCGCGAGGAGATGTATCGCGTAGCACAGAACCCTGAAGACATTGCGGCGCGTCTGGGCGAGCAGCTGCCTGAAACGGCGATGGCGCGTCAGATGGTGTAAGCGATGCGGTTCCGCAACAAGGTGGTCTGGATAACGGGGGCGTCGTCGGGAATCGGGGAGGCGCTGGCGTACGCTTTCAGCCGCGAGGGGGCGCACCTAATCCTCACGGCGCGCCGCCGCGACCGCCTTGAAACCGTGCGCAACGCCTGCACCAGCGAAGGCAAAGTGCTCCTCTTGCCTTTCGATGTCACCGACTACGACTCCCACCCAAGGATGGTGGGCGCAGCAATTGAACATTTCGGGCAGGTCGATCTACTCATCAACAACGCAGGTATCTCGCAACGCTCCCTCGTGCTGGAGACGGACTTCAGCGTCGATCGGCGCATCATGGAGGTGAACTACTTTAGCGTCATCTCGCTCACCAAAACAGTCTTGCCCTACATGATAGAGCGTGGCGGCGGGCATATTGCGGTCGTGAGTAGTCTGTTGGGCAAGTTCAGCACGCCGCGCCAGTCCGCCTACTGCGCTTCCAAACATGCACTGCACGGCTATTTCGACTCGCTGCGCTCGGAAGTGTACGATCAGGGCATCCGCATCACGCTCATCTGTCCGGGCTTTGTGCGCACGGAAGTTTCGATTCACGCGTTGCGGGGTGACGGGCAGGAACACGGGCAGCTAGACAACCGCATCGCGCGTGGCATGCCTGCTGAAGTATGTGCCCGCCACATTGTGAACGCCCTCTACAAACGCAAAGAGGAGGTCTACATCGCCCGCTACGAGAAAATTGCTCTCTATCTCAAGCGGTTTGCGCCGGGGCTGCTCTCCAAGCTTATGCGCAAGATCAAACTGAGTTAACCAACCGCCCTCACTCCAGCTCCGGCTGCGGCTTCGTCCACAGGCGTAGCAGCGTAAAGCCGATGACACCTGCCAGCGCGGAGCCAGCGAGGATGCCTAACTTGGCGTAGTTCAGTACGACATCTGTAAACGCCAGCCCACCGATAAATAGCGCCATGGTGAATCCAATCCCTGCCAGAAAACCGACGCCCGCGATATGGGTGAAAGTAATCCCCTGAGGCAGTTGCGCCAGCCCTGCCTTGACAGCCAGCCACGAAAAGAGGGTAATCCCCAGTGGCTTGCCAAGCAGCAGCCCCAGCGCAACCCCCCAGATGACGCGGCTCGTCCAGTTCATGCCGCCCTCACCGCCGATTTCCACTCCCGCATTCGCCAGCGCGAAAATCGGCATCACGGCGAACGCCACAAAATAATGGAGCTGATGCTCCAACCGTTGGAGGGGCGACTGGACGCGCAGTGCTTCGCGCTCAATTGCCTCGACTGCCGACTGCTGCTCGGGACTAAGGATAATCGTGCGTTCGGCGGTCGGTTGGTCAAACTGGTTCAGATACTCACGCACACGTATCAAAAACAGCTCAGGGTCGATACGCGAGCGCACGGGGATTGCAAACGCGCCCAGCACGCCCGCCACCGTTGCATGCACCCCCGACTTGAGCATAAAGAACCACATCCCCAACCCCACAAGGAAGTAGACGAGCGCGTTCCGCACGCCCAGCCGATTCATCAGCAGCATGCCGCCCCAGAACAGAAGCGAATAGAGCAGCATATCGGTTTTAAGGTTCTCAGTGTAAAACAGCGCGATCACCAGCACGGCGCCGAGGTCATCAACGATAGCAAGTGCAGTGAGAAACACCTTGAGGGCAAGGGGAGCGCGTGCGCCCAGAAGCGCCAGCGCACCCAGCGCGAACGCAATATCGGTCGCCATCGGCACGCCCCAGCCCCGAATCTCGGGCGTGCCCCAGTTCAGCGCGGTATAGATTAGCGCGGGGACAATCATCCCACCGACCGCCGCCGCCATCGACAGCGCGGCTTTACGCGGCGAGCGCAACTCGCCCACCAGCAACTCGCGCTTAATCTCCATCCCCACCAGAAAGAAGAACACCGCCATCAAGCCGTCGTTAATCCACAGCAAGAGTGGCTTGTCGATAGTGATCAAGTTTCCAAAACGCACTTCAACGGGGGTTGCCCAGAGCCGAAAGTAAAACTCTGCCAGAGGCGAGTTCGCCCATACCAACGCGATAATGGCGCACGCCAGCAATACGATGCCCCCTGCGCTGGCTTGCTTGGCGAATGTCGCGAAGGGCTTCACAAGCCGCTCGATGGGCAACGG
>NKPV01000037.1 GCA_002254605.1 Armatimonadetes bacterium JP3_11 | reverse complement strand
GGTGGGCTGGATTTGCTCAAGGAGTGGCTGCGCAAGCGGCGTGCGTCGCTGAGCCGTGAGGCGCGCGAGTTCGGGCTGCCCGCTCCCAAAGGTGTGCTGCTGCTCGGTGTTCAGGGCACGGGCAAAAGCCTCAGCGCGAAAGCCATCGCCAACCTGTGGGGGCTGCCGATGCTGCGACTCGATGTGGGGCGCGTGTTCGGCAGTCTGGTGGGCGCATCGGAAGCGAATATGCGCGCTGCTATCCGCACCGCCGAAGCCGTCGCCCCATGCATCCTGTGGATCGACGAACTGGAGAAAGGCTTCGCGGGCGTGCAAGGTTCTGGCGTGTCCGACTCTGGCACGACCGCCCGCGTGTTCGCTACCTTTTTAACATGGATGCAAGACAAGCGCGCGCCTGTGTTTGTGGTCGCCACTGCCAACGATGTGTCGCAACTCCCTCCCGAGCTGCTGCGTAAGGGGCGATTCGATGAAATCTTTTTCATCGACCTTCCCACCCTGCCTGAGCGCGAGCAGATTTTCGCCATTCACCTGCGCAAGCGCAAGCGCGACCCGGCGCAGTACGACCTCAAAACGCTCGCCCGTGCGACGGAGGGCTTCTCTGGCGCGGAGATTGAGCAGGTCGTCATCGCGGGGCTGTTCACGGCGTTTGATGCAGGGCGCGAGCTGACCACCGAAGACATGCTGGACGAAGTACGCCACACCGTACCGCTCTCGGTTATGATGCGCGAGGAGATTGAAGAGCTGCGCACTTGGGCACAACTGCGCACACGCCCTGCCAGCAGCCCCCCCAACGCGAAACCGAACCGCCGCCCACGCACAAGCAAATAGGCTACCCCTTGCCTACGCGGTGGAAGAGGAGGCAGGGGAGCGCGAACTATCGGTTTGCCCTCTGGCTTCCCACCATCCCACGCTGGGCAGACGAAAACACCCAGCAACCATGACGCAACGATTGCGACGCGTTCCAACTCGCAGTGCAATGCCTGCTCAATCGCAGCGCCTCCCTTGTGGTGTTGGGATCAAGCCGAGGGCAGATGGATGAGGATTGAAACCTCGTCCAATGCCTGTTTGATGCCCTGCATCAAACGGTGTTCCCCATCGCTCAGGTAGGAATGCGGCAGTTCTCCCCCGGTTCGATGGCGCAACCATGCCGCCCCGCTTAACACTCGATACTTCGCATGCAGGGTGCGAATGCGTTGAATTAGGGCGTCGTTTAGCCCGCTCTCGTCCACCGTGAGGTAGAGAACGCCGCTGCCCGCATGGGCAATCATCGAGACGCCCTGCACCTCTGCCCAGCGCGCCATCTGGTCTGCGATGTCGCTGGCGGGTAGTAGGATTTGAATCATTAGTGCGTGGCGGCGTGGCGCGAGCCAGTCGCGCATCCACTGCAGCGTGTCGTCGCTCACTGGCTCAGCGGGATAGCCGTGCTCGCGCAGGCACTGAATTTGCCACGCCACGCCCTCCGGTCTGCCCGAAAGTTCCACTATCACGAACGGCGACGGGGTCTGCGTGGCGGTTTGCCATTCGAGCGACTCCTTAGGCTCTGGTTGGGTGAGCGGTTCCAGCAACGCCACACCCCCACGAGTGGGCAGTTCGGTCAGCACGGCTGTGGTGCGTTGCGGCGCAGGGGAGGTGGGGAGCGTTTGGGACTGACCCCAGCGAGGCGCCTCCAGAGGCATATCCACCCACGCGCGATTCGCTGGCGGCTCGAAGCGTGGGGAGATACTCGTGTTGCTCGGTGGTGTCCCACGCCACTCCACCTGCGACACAGCGCGTAGCCCCGATAGGTTTGGGGCGCTTTCGCCTCGCAGGGCAAGCACGCTGATTCCGTCGGGCTGAATCGGCAGGCGCATGAGGTCGGCAAGTGTCGGCTCCAGTTCCTGCCAGGTGGTGTACCAGCCAACCGCTTCGAATGCTTGAGGCAGGGGTTGTACCTTGAGCGTGATTTCGGTGATAACTGCCAGGGTACCCCACGAGCCACAGAGCAGTCGGTGTAGGTCATATCCTGCGACGCTTTTGACCACCTTTGCGCCGCTTTTGAACATGACGCCGTCGGTTCGCACCGCGCGCACTGCCAAAAGACGGTCGCGCGGTGTCCCAAATCGATACCGCCAAGAGCCTGCCCGATTGCTCGCGACGATGCCCCCGATGGTCGCCTGTTGAGGTAAGGCAGGGTTCCACGGCAGATACTGATGATGTTCACGCAGCACCTCCTGCACGGATTGCAGGGTCATTCCCGGTCCCACGGTCAGCACCAAGTCGTGGGGCGAGTAGTCGAGAACGCGATTGAGTCGCCGCGTGCTAAGCAGCCACCATGCTTTCTCGTGGGGCGTGAGATATGGCAGGTGGGTTCCGCTCCCTGCAACGATGCACGGAGTGCGCATCCCGTGCGCATACTCCATCAAGGCGCAGACCTCCGCCTCGGTTGCGGGCATCACAACCGCGTAGGGCGCCGCGTCGCCTATCCGATAGGCGTCTATGTTTTCGCCCACGCCTGCGCTGCCGACAATCGCATAGAGACCTTCGCGCATAGTTGGGTGGCTTGTGGTGTGCGCCCAGAGAAGCGCAGGCGTGGGGTGCGCTTAGATTCGGATGTCCACAATCGCGGACACACCGACGCCCTCCACGCGACTGAGACCGCGCTGCGGGTTCTTCGTGGAGATGGGGATAAGCGCACGCAGGCGCACCTCGCGCCCCATGAAGTCACCCTCCACTTGCGCCACTGCCTGGACTTGGCGCACCAGCTCCGGCTTGCCCATCACCTGCGCTGCGCCAATATACGCGCCGTTGCCCGCGCTGATGATAGGGACAACCTTCGTGGCAAAGTTCTTATCGGGCTTCGTGTTGGTCAGGCGATTAATCGCTTTGTCCATATCGCCTCCGAGGCGATCCACGACAACCGCAATTCCGCCTGCCTTGAGAATTCGGTCAATCTGCGTGTAGCCCAGCACACAGCCCAGCGTCAGCAGCACTCCCAGTCCAAAAGCGCGTAGTGAATTGCTCATCGTAGCCTCCTTGTTTTCATTGTACCTTCCCGCGTCGCTCTCCTACCGCTTGGTGGCAGGGGAGTGGCGGCGCGGGGCTTAGCTTCCTGTGCCCTGCACCAGCGATTCGAATCGGTCGATGTCGTGACGAATCGCCGCGAACGCGCCGCGCCAGAATTGAGGTGTGCGCAGGTCGAACCCAAACTCGGCGGCGAGGGTAGGCGCATCTGCCATACCCGTGCGCGAGAGTAGGTCATCGTAGCGAGCGCGGAAGCGGTCGGAGTCGTCTAAATAGAGCGCATACAGCCCCAGTCCGAACAGCAAGCCGAACATGTAGGGATAGTTATAGAACGCGCTGCCGTAGTAGTGGGGTTTCGCCGCCCACATGTAGGGGTGAAGGGCGTTCTCGTCCAGTCCGTCGCCGTAGGTCTGCCGTTGGGCATCGCGCATAATCTCGCACAGCTCCCGTGGGCTGAGCTCCCGCGCGTTGCGCCGCTCGAACACGGTCTTTTCGAACAGGAATCGGCTCGTGATGTCCACCACCACCTGGCATGCGCCTTGCAGCGAGGCTTCCAGAATCGCGAGTTGCTCCTCGCGGTCGGCGTCGCGCAGGGCGGCTTGCCGAATAATCGTCTCGCAGAAGATGCTGGCGGTCTCAGCCAGTGTCATCGGCGTCTGACGCTGGAGATAGGTGCGCTCTGCCAGACAGAGATTATGATACGCATGCCCCAACTCGTGCGCCAGGGTACTCATCCCGCCGAACGCTGGTTTGTAGTTGGTTAGGATTCGTGATTCGTCGCGGCGCAGGCGCATACAGAATGCCCCGTCGCGCTTGCCCGGCTGGGGCGGGGCATCGATCCAGTTCTCCTCGAACGCCCGGCGCGCGAACTCGCTCATCTTCTGCGAGTAGGTCGCAAACTGCTCGATGATGAACTGCGCCGCCTCGTCATATTCCCAGCGTTTCGGCTCCTTGCCCACGGGTGCGAAGATGTCATACCAAGCACAACGCGCCACGCCGAGCAGGCGCGCCTTCGCGTGCAGGTAGCGCCGAAAGTCTGGGAACGATTCGTAGGCGGCGTCGAGCATCGCGTTCAGCGTCGCCTCGTCGATAGCGCTGCGGAACAGGGCAGCGTGCAGGGGGCTTTCCCACCCGCGCTTGCGCGTGAGCAGGTTCGTCTCGCCCTTGATTGCGTTCAGCGCACTGGCGATGGGCATCGCATGCTGCTCCCACGCCTGCAGCTCCGCCTCGTAGCCCGAGCGGCGCACCTCACGGTCGGCGTCATACGCAAGGTTGCGCAGCATGCTCATCGTGAGCGTCTGCTTCTCGCCCTTAATTTCCACCTCTACCTGAATCTGCGAGGTGAGGTTGCCGTAGAGCTTACTCCAAGCGTTGCTTCCTGTGAGTTGCATTTCGGTAGCGAGTGCTTCCTCGGCAGGCGACATCATATGTTCCGCGGCGATGCGGGCGCGCTGGAGCCAGTAGGCGTGTTGCCGTGCCTGCTCCGAACGCGCCATCAACGCCTCTACATCTTGCGAACCTGCCCATGCCGTCAGGCGCGTGCTTAGCTTCGACAAGCGCACCGACTGCCGCTCAATCTCGCTGAGCCGCGCCTGCGCATACTCGTCGCGTGAATCGACCGTCACGAAAGCATACACATACGCCCCCAGTGTCCACGCTTGGTCGTTGAGAGCGTTGTAAGCAGGCAGAACGCGCTCTAATATCCCTGCGGCAATATCGGGGTTCAGGGGCGCATCCGTGCGGTCAATCTGCGCTTCGTCGAACAAGCCTTCCAGTTCCTCAATTGCGCGTACAAAACTCCGAAAATCGCGTTCATACTCGGGCGAATCGAGCCCGGGATAGACAACACTCATATCCCAGCGGGGCAGCTCTGTTTTCATAGCGTGCGAATTGTACCTAACCCATCCAGGGGCGAGCACCCACCTGCCCCTCTTTTCCCATTCTTGCGAACACCCTCAGAGGTTGTGGGGATGTTCAGAAAATCGCGTAGCAGGAGCATTCCTGTCCCAGCAGACAAGTGCTTGGATAAGATTGTCCAAGCCGCGGAGTTCCGTTGACCTGGTGTGAGGGTTCCTTTGTGCTCATCCCAATTTTTCGGGCACCCTCAACTGCCCTTGACAAGGGGCGTCATTTGGAGGTACAATACCATATCACCGCTCTCCGAGTGGGTGAGGAGTGAAACGCGAAGCCGAACGCACGCGCCTCACTGGGGTGCAACGAAGCACACAGGCCTCTGTATCGCGGCGTGCGGCTACCCGCACCTGTCGGCAACGACGCCGCCCCAAACTGCGCTCAATTGCGAGCGCGTGTAGTGGCTACACGCCAGACACAATCTATCACAGGAGGCTAACTATGAGTCCACGCGAAGCGATTCAGTTCGCGCGCGAACATAACGCGCGTGTCGTCGATGTCAAGTTTACCGATCTGTTTGGCATGTGGCATCACTTCTCGATGCCGATTGAGGCGTTCACCGAGTCGATCTTCGAGGAGGGCATCGGTTTTGACGGCTCCTCGATCCGCGGCTTCCAGTCCATCAATGTCTCCGATATGCTGCTACTTCCCGACCCTGCCACCGTGTTTATGGATCCGTTCCCTGAAGTTGCCACCGTCAGCGTGATTTGTAATGTGGTGGATCCCATCACACGCGAGCGGTATACGCGTGACCCGCGCTATGTGGCGCAGAAAGCGGAGACCTACCTGCGCGCCTCGGGCATCGCCGACACGGCTTACTTTGGTCCCGAAGTCGAGTTCTACATATTCAACGATGTGCGTTATGCGCAGGGCAGCCACTTCGGCTATTACTACCTCGATTCCGACGAAGCCGAATGGAACACCGGGCGCGAAGAGGGACCCAACCTCGGACACAAAATGCGCCTCAAGGGCGGCTATTTCCCATGCCCTCCTGCTGACCAGTTGCAAGACCTGCGCACGGAAATGATGCTCACCTTGCAGCAAGTGGGTATCGAAGTGGAGTTGCAGCACCACGAGGTTGGCGCGGCGGGGCAGGCGGAAATCGATATCAAGTACGACACGCTTGTGCGTATCGCCGACAAGGTGCAGCTGTACAAATATGTGATTCGGAATGTCGCTGCACGCAACGGCTACACGGTCACCTTTATGCCCAAGCCTGTGTTTGGAGACAACGGTTCCGGCATGCACACCCACCAGAGCTTGTGGAAAGGCGGTGAGAACCTGTTTTATGACCAGCGGGGCTATGCGATGCTCTCGGAGACCGCGCTCTATTACATTGGCGGTATCCTCAAGCATGCACCTGCAATTTTGGCGTTCGCGGCGCCGACCACGAACTCATACCGTCGCTTGGTGCCGGGCTATGAGGCGCCGATTAACCTCGTCTATAGCCAGCGCAACCGCAGCGCGTGCATCCGCATTCCGACCTACTCCAGCAGTCCGAAGGCGCGGCGCATCGAGTTCCGTGCGCCTGACCCCACAGCGAACCCCTACCTGGCGTTCGCAGCGATGATGATGGCGGGCATCGACGGCATCCAGAACCGCATCATGCCGCCCGACCCCATCGACAAAGACCTCTACGAACTACCCCCCGACGAGCGTAAGGGCATCCCAACCACGCCGCCCACCCTCGCCGATGCCCTGAACGCCTTAGAGCAAGACCACGAGTTCCTCCTGCGCGGCGGGGTGTTCACGCCCGACCTGCTGGAGACCTATCTGGAATACAAGCGCGTGAAGGAAGTGGACGCTATCTTGCTCCGTCCCCATCCCTACGAGTTCGCGCTCTACTATGATGCCTAAATAACCGCTCGGTGGCGTGGGCAGGAATACCTGCGCCACCGAGAACTTCGGTGAGGTATACTTCAACACAACCGTATGGAGGACGCACTATGAAACTCTTCCGTTTTGAAACCGAGCAGGTTATCCCTGCGCCGTTAGAGATAGTATGGGACTTCTTTTCCAGTCCTGTGAACCTGAAGACGATCACACCGCCTTACATGGGGTTCGACATCTTGACCCCTGTGCCCGACAAGATGGAGTCGGGATTAATAATTGCCTACACTGTGCGCCCGCTGTTCAATATCCCCATGACTTGGGTCACGGAGATCACCCATGTAGAGCCGATGCGCTTTTTTGTGGATGAGCAGCGGTTCGGTCCCTATCGCTTCTGGCATCACCGACACACCTTCACCCCCGTTGCAGGAGGGGTGCATATGCGCGACCTGGTCTACTACGCCCTGAAGCAGCCAATTATCGATGGCTTCATCAATCGGCTGCTGGTGCGCCCGCGGATTGAGGAGATTTTCGAGTTCCGTCGACGCAAGATTATCGAGATTTTTGGTGCGATGCGTTCTGAAGTGCGCTTGCAGGCAGCCCAGTAATCTCGGTATTCCTGTGATCGATCCCTACGCCACGGGGCAACTTGTGCGGATTGGTTGCAGGAATCGCGTAGGTGAGGTGGAATAAGAATCGCGTATGGATTGGATAGCGTCCGTGCTGGAGGACGCGGCGTCGGGGGTGGGCACGGAAGCCCTCACCAGTCTCATCCGCAAGGTGGCGGAGCTGGACGGTGCGTGGAATGCGCTGGTGTTAAAGACCGAGCGCAAGGAGCCTTATATCATCGCGCACGCGCCGTATGAGTTGCACCCGCGCCTCCCGTCGGAAATTCCATTCGCCGCCGATACGCCCCGCTGGTTGCATGCCGAAGGCTGGGCATGGCTGGTTACGCCGTTGCCAGTGCCAGAACTGTTCTATGTGCTGCGCACACTCCCCGACCAGCAAGACCGTCCTGAATGGCGCGTCGCGGCGCAACTGGCGAGCTTATTGGGGCAGCACGAGAAGTTCTACCGCGAGATCGACACGCTCAAACGGCTTTCTAAACAACGGCTAACCGCGCTGGGCACGCTCTACGAAACTGCCGTCGCCAGCGAGACCGGCGGGTTGGAGCAGTTCCTGCGACTGGCGACTCGACGCGCCGCGCAGGCGATGGATGCGCAAGCGTGTACCCTGATGCTCCTCGACGAAACGACACAGACCCTCTCCATCGCTGCCAGCTATGGGCTGCCAGAGAAACTGATTGCGGAGACCTGTGTGCCGTTGGGCGAGGGCGTGGCGGGGCGAGTCGTGCTTACGGGGGAACCGGTGCTGCTGACCGATCTACACGAGGAACCGAGCCTGCGCCATCTACCGCAACGCCCCGAAATCAGCGGCTCGATCTGCGTACCCCTGCGCAACCGTGAGAACAAGGTCATTGGGGCGCTCTCTATCCGCCGTTTGCGTCCCGCGCCGCCCTTCACACAGGAAGACCTCCGCCTGTTCTCGGTCTTCGCCAACCAGATTGCCTCCGCACTGGAGAACGCGCGACTCTACCGCCAACTCAACCAGAACCTGCATCGCCTCTCCACGCTGGTCGAGCTCACCCAGTTGGTGACGGCAGTGCTGGATATCGATACCCTGCTGCAGACGGTAGCACGCTTGATTAGCGAAACGGTGGGCTTCTCGCGCTGCGCGATCTTCCTGTCAGGCGAGTCATCGCGCGTGTATCTGCCGCGTCTGGTGCAAGGCTATCGCCCGGAGATGTTCCCGAAACGCGGTTTTCGCAGGGGACAGGGGGTGATCGGCATCGTCGCGAAGATGCGCCTGCCGCTGGTCATCACCGACGCCCAACGCGAAGTGCAACCCATGCGCGGCTTCGGACGCGCCCTCGGATCGAACTACTACTGCGTCTTGCCGATCACCGTGCATGGCAGCTGCATCGGGGTGGTGTTGGCGGATAACCAGAACGAGCCGTTCAGCACAGAGCAAGTCGACCTCCTCAGCGCATTCGTCAATCAGGTGGGTGTTGCCCTCGAAAACGCGCGTCTCTATCAAGAGATGGAGCGTCGCTATCGTGAAATCCAGAGCCTTGCTGCGTTCCGCAACAACATCCTGCGCAGCCTCAGTTCGGGCATGTTCACGGTGGACGAGACGGGACAGATAACGACCTGGAACCGCGCCGCGCAGCGGATTCTGGGCTTCTCGGGGCGCGAAAGCGTGGGACGCCATTATCGCGAGGTACTGGAGCAAGCGCGTTGCCCCATCGAAAACACCGCGTGCCGCGAACTGCAACTGGCGATTGAGCAAGTCTTGCAAGGGGCGAACGCACGCGCTCTCTACAAAATCCCTGTGCAGCTTAACGGCGAAACGCGCGTAGTGAACTGCTCTATCTCCCCCTTGCTCACGCGCGGGCGGCAAACTCAGGGCGCGGTTGTGCTGTTTGAGGACATCACGGAGTACCTACGCCTTGAGAAGCGGGTGAGCGAGATGGAACGGCTCGCCGCCATCGGGCAGATGACCGCCACGATTGCACACGAAATTCGCAACCCGCTCACGGCGCTGCGGGGCGCCGTGGAACTGATGCGCCAAGAGGAGCCGTTGCCCGAATCGGTACAGTTCTATGTCGGAATTATTCAGCAGGAGGCGCAACGCCTGACCGAAATCGCCGAGGAGTTTCTGGAGTTTGCAAAGCCCTTCCATCCGCAACGCCGCTGGACCTCCCTCAAGCCCCTGCTCCAGCGCGTGCTAACGGTGCAGGAGCCGTATCTGAAGGCGTCAGGCGTGAAAGCCGTACTGGAGATGCCCGACGACATCGAGCTCTTTATGGATGCTGGGCGCATCGAGCAGGCGATTCGCAACCTCATCCAGAACGCGGTGCATGCGATGCCCGAGGGCGGGCAAATCACCCTGCGCGCCGTCGATACGGGAGAGTGGATTGCTCTTTCTGTGCAAGATACAGGCAGCGGCGTGCCCCCAGACATCCGTGAAAAAATCTTCACGCCGTTCTACACCACACGCACGCGAGGAACCGGGCTGGGACTCAGTATCGTCAAAAAGATTGTGGAGGGGCACGGCGGACAGATAACCCTGGAATGTCCCTCAGAGGGAGGCTCCATCTTCACCTTGTGGCTGCCGAAAATCGAACCGGCGATACAAGAGTGTGAAAGTAGTTTGGATTGACAGGCGCTGCAATTGCAAGCGTTCTGTCGCTCTGGGACCAAGGATCGCTAAAAACTGCCTACACGCGCACAATGCGCGGTGTATACGATAAGAGGCACGATGGCACAGACGATTTTGATAGTGGACGATGAGTTAAACATCCGCCGAGTGCTGGAGCGCGCCTTCGCGAAAGAGGGCTACCAGGTCCAGACGGCGGAGGGTGGACATCAGGCGCTGCGCCTACTCGAAGAGGCGCCGTGCGACTTGGTGCTGACGGATGTGGTCATGCCCGACATGACGGGGCTGGAACTGCTCAAACGGGCGCGTCAGAAGTACCCCCAGATTCAATTCGTGTTGATGACCGCCTACGGCACTATCCCGACCGCGGTGGAGGCGATGCGTTCGGGCGCGTATGACTTCCTGACCAAGCCGCTGGATATGGAGGTGCTGCGCAAAGTGGTACGCAACGCCCTGAGCGAACGCGCGAAGGAGTCGCGTAGCGCGCCCCGCAAACCAGCGAAGCGCAAACAGGTGGTATTCATCGGACAAAGCCCCGCCATTCAGCAGATTCTGCACACTGTGGAGCGCGTAGCCGACACACGCACCACTGTGCTCATCACCGGCGAGAGCGGTACAGGGAAGGAACTCATCGCGCGCATGCTGCACGAGCGGAGCAGCCGCGCCTCGCAGCCCTTCGTAGCGGTCTCCTGTGCGGCAATCCCAGAGACGCTGCTGGAGGTGGAGCTGTTTGGTGCCGTGAAAGGCGCCTACACGGGAGCCGACCACGACCGCATCGGCAAGTTCGAAGCAGCCGATGGCGGCACGCTCTTCTTGGACGAGATTGGCGACATCCCGCCACTTATTCAAGTCAAACTGTTGCGCGTGCTACAGGAGCGCGAAATCGAACGGCTCGGCAGCAACGCCTCAATCCCTATCGATGTGCGCCTCGTCGCCGCGACGAACCGCAACTTAGAAGACGCCGTGGCCACAGGCGCCTTCCGCGAAGACCTGTTCTATCGCTTGCAGGTAGTCCATATCCATCTGCCGCCCCTCCGCGAGCGACGCGAGGACATCCCCTTGTTGGCAGACCACTTCCTGAAAAAGTATGCGCAAGAGAACGGGCGCGCCCTGCAGGAGATTAGCCCCGACGCGATGCGTATCTTGCAAAACGCCTGCTGGAAGGGGAATGTGCGCGAGTTGGAGAATGTCATCGAGTCGGCGGTGGTGCTGGCGCCCCCAGACGCAACGATCCTGCTGCCTGAACATTTACCACCGCACCTGATCAAGTAGCATGGTACAATTCTGCCGATGCTACCCGACAAACTCCGCGCGAAACTGAGCGAGACCCTTGCGAAACTGCCTGAAGTAGAAGCGCAGCTCGCCGACCCCGCAGTGCTGAGCGACCCCAGCGCCCTGCAGCGGTTGGGCAAGCAGCATGCGGAGCTGACCGAGTTGCGCGAACTCTACACGCGCTACCAGCAGGCAGAGAACCAACTGCGTGAAGCCGAACAAATTATCGAGGCGGACGACGACCCCGACCTTGTCGCGCTCGCACGCGAAGAACTCGAAAACGCCCAGAAACAACTTGAAGAATACGGGCGTGCCCTCACCGCACGATTACTGCCGCGCGACCCGAACGATGAGCGCAATGTCATTATCGAGATTCGCCCTGCCGCGGGAGGCGAGGAAGCCGCCCTGTTCGCAGGCGACCTCGCGCGGATGTATATGCGCTTCGCCGAACGCAAAGGCTGGAAATATGAACTGATGGACGCTGAACCCAGTGATTTGGGCGGCTACAAGTATATCGTGTTCAGCATTCAAGGCGATGGAGCGTATAGCCAGCTCAAACACGAGTCGGGCGTGCATCGAGTGCAGCGCGTGCCCGTCACCGAAAGCGGCGGGCGTATCCACACCTCCACCGCCACCGTCGCCGTGCTGCCCGAAGCCGAAGAGGTCGATGTGCAGATCAATCCTCAGGATTTGATTATCGAAACCTTCCGCTCTTCAGGTCCTGGCGGGCAGCACATGCAGAAAAACGAGACCGCTGTCCGAATCATCCATAAGCCAACGGGGCTGGTGGTTTCCTGTCAGGACGAGCGTTCGCAGTTGCAGAACCGCGAGCGGGCGATGCGTATTTTGCGCACACGCCTGTACGAGCTGGAGCAAGAACGCCTCCGCGCGGAGCGCGACCAGCAACGCCGTTCGCAAATCGGCACGGGCGAGCGTAGCGAAAAGATTCGCACCTATAACTTCCCCGACCAGCGCGTGACCGACCACCGAGTCGGGCTAACCCTGCATGACATTCAGGGCATTTTGGACGGCAACCTCCAGCCGTTTATCGACGCGCTCGTGGCGGAAGAGCAGGCGCGTAAATTGGAACAGATGGAGCTGGGCTAAGGCGATTCGCCGTGTGGGGACGGTTCCTCGCGCCTTTCCTAACTGCGCAATTGCGCAATCGCCTCCACGCTGTGGGGGTTCTCCAACGCGCTGAGGTCGCCTGTGGGTTCACCCAGATAGGCGGCGCGAATTACCCGGCGCATAATCTTGGCGTTGCGCGTTTTGGGCAAGTCGGGCACCGCGTAGACAGCTTTGGGCTTGAGCGGCTTGCCCATGCGCTCCGCCACGAGGTTCAGCAACTCCTGCGCGAGCGCATCGCTCCACGCCGTGCCCGGCTTCAGCACCACGAACGCGACCGCCTCCTGCCCTTTGATTTCATCGGGCACGCCGATTACGCCCGCCTCGCTCACAGCAGGATGCTCCACCAGCACGCTTTCGATCTCGGCGGGCCCAACGCGCTTGCCCGCGATTTTGAGCGTATCGTCCGCGCGTCCCAAGATATACCAGAAGCCGTCGGCATCAATGAGGCTCAAATCGCCGTGATACCAAACACCCTCAAAACGGCTCCAGTAGGTTTCCAAATAGCGCTCGGTATCGCGCCAGAAGCCTCGCGTCATGCCAGGGTTCACATTCCGCACACAGAGCAGCCCGACCTCGCCGCGCACGGGTTCGCCATGCTCGTTGAGTACTTCGGCGTCGATGCCCGGCGCTACCGTATTGAAACTGCAGGGTTTGAGCGGGCGCAGCACGGTGCAGCCCAAAATGCCTCCCGAGATCTCCGTACCACCCGAGTAGTTGATAATCGGTACGCGGTTTTTGCCCACATGCTGCAGCGTCCACAGCCACGGTTCAGGGTTCCACGGCTCGCCGGTGGAGCCGAGCAGGCGCAGGCTGGGCATGGCGTGGCGGTCGGCGTAATCGCTGCTTTCGCGCATTAGGGCGCGTATCAGTGTCGGCGTGATGCCCAGCACGCTGATCCCGTGCCGCTCCACCATCTCCCACACGCGATCGGGGGCAGGGTAGTCGGGCGCGCCATCGTACATAAACACCGTCGCGCCCAGAATCAGCCCGCCCATAATCAGCCACGGTCCCATCATCCAGCCGATGTCGGTTAACCAGCTGAGAGTATCGCTCGGCTTGAGGTCAAACAGGTGGTACATATCTTGCGCGGCTTTAATCGGGAAGCCCGCGTGTACATGGAATGCGGCTTTCGGCTTGCCTGTGGTACCGGAGGTGTAAATCATCATGCACGGCGTCTCGCTGTCAAACGCGGGCGCTTCGTACTCGCCGTAGTCCAGTAAATCAGAGTAGCGCACCTCCAGTGCGGGGTCGAAGCGCACATCGCGTTGGGCGCGCTCGACGGTGAACACGCGCTGCACGAAGGGCAGTTCGCGCAGGGCGGCGTAGGCGGTCTCCTTGGCGGGCGTGATTTTGCCCCGTCGGGGGAAGCCGTCGGCAATAAAGAGCCAACGCGCTTCGGCGTCCTGCATGCGCGTTACGATCGGTTCCACACCGAAACCTGAAAAGAGGGGCAGCGCAATCGCGCCGATGCGCGAAATCGCCAGCAGCGCGATCGCCGTTTCGGGGATAAACGGTAAAAACAGCCCCACGCGGTCGCCCGGCTGCACCCCCCACTTGAGCAAGCCACGCGACAGGGCGTTCACCTCACGCAACAGATCGGCGTAGGTATAGCGGCGGATGGTTCCCTCCTCACCTTCCCAGATGAGCGCGAATGCGTCGTCCCGCCCCGATAGTACATGCCGTTCCAGCGCGTTATAGGTCCAGTTCAGCTTGCCGCCAACGAACCATTTCGCGAACGGCTTGCCATCGCTGAGGTCAACGGTTTGCGTATAAGGCGTGTGCCAGTGGAAGCCGATGTCCTCAAAAAACGCACGCCAGAACCAGTCGGGATCGTTGATGCTTTGTTGCAGGAACGCTTCGTAGCTGGGGATATGGTACTTACGCATTTGCGCCGTGATGTTGGCTTGCTCTACGACGGCGTCATCGGGTCGCCACGCGATAGGTAGGTTCAGTTCCTGCATGCCTCGTCGCCTCCAGGGAAAGGATACCTTAAGTGGTCTGATTTCTCTGTGCGGACACCATATCTACTTCGCGCTGCTGCTCGAACCCTACCGCCGACTTAAGACTCAGGAAGTGTTATTGGAGCTTCGCCAGGCAGTTGAGATAAGGACAGCGAAACTCATCGGCGTCGGGATGTTAACAGTGTTTCTGACGCTTTTGCTGCCGAGTGGGCGGGCGATGTGGCGCAAAAGAGATCAATGGCTGCGGGAGCGTTTCTAATTGCTCCCACAGCCATGCCGTAATTGTAGGAACGGTTTCGAACCGCGGGGTTTCAGCACCCTGCGCCGAAGTTGAACAACACGATTAGCAGGTCTGCGTCATCGACGATACCGTCGCTGTTAACATCCGCGCTGCCGCCCGAGCCACCGAAGTTGAACAATACCTCCAGTAGGTCGGCGTCGTCGACGCAGCCATCGTTATTGACATCGCCGGCAGGGCAGCGACCGCCGTAGCCCGCGAGCTGGATGTTAAACGCGCGTGCGCAGGCAGGGAAGAACAGCGTGCTACACACGCTGTCTGCTACCCAGCCGTTGAAGCCCACCTCGCTGCCCGAAGCAAGGCTTAGGCTAATGTCTACCTTGCGATTCAGCGCGCCCAGCGGGTCGTTCACACAACTCGACTCCGACAAGTCCGCAATCAGCGCGCCGTAGACCGAGTCGATGCGGAACGGCGTCTCGTTCCCGCTGATGCTCACAATTGCGCACACGGGGTTCGGGATGTTCTGCGCCGTCCAGGTGATGCGGTTGCCGTTGTTGCTTACCGTCGCGTTGAAGCGCACGACCTGATTGCTGTTAATAGAGTTCACAATCTGGTTGATGGTCACTTCAAAGTCCAGCGAGTTCGGTAGGAAGTTGATGGTCAGCGTGTTCTGCGCGCCTGTCGTGCCGCTGGCGAAGGAACTGGCGCAGTTCGGACCGATGCTGATAGAGTAATCGGCGTTATTAATCTTGAACGACATGCTGCCTGCAGCTTGCAGTCGCTGGGCAAGCGTTTGCGCGGACGCGGCGGAAACCATCGCCGCAAGAACGACGAGCGCCACAAATCGGTTCATGCGTATCATCATCGATGTCCTCCTTTCCCAAGGATGCTTATATTATACAACAATTCTGCGTGGTTGTCAAGAGCACGGGAGGGTGTTCGAAAATCGCGTAGCAGGGACAGGAATGTCCCGGCAGACGGTCCAAGCCCCAGAAGTGAAAAAAGAATCGCACGGGCAGTCTTGCCTGCAGGGGAAAACGCTTGGACACGACGGTGCAAGCCACAGGGTTCCGTAGGGAATGCGATTCCTCGCTTCGCTTGGAATGGCATTGGGGGGTTGTTTCAAGCGAAGACGAGGAATCGCTATTGTTGCGTGTCTTAGTTGGGGCGCCGGCAGTGGTTCGGGGCGCCGTCGTCGCCGAAGGGTTGGTCAGTGCGTCCAGACTGACCTGGGCAAGTGTGGCACGGTCGTCCTGCGCGTGGATGCCCCGCTGGGTACTGGCTCACGATGCCCGACAGCCCGTAGTAGATGTAGTTTGAACCTGCAGGGGTATGGAACGGGAGGCTGGTGTCGATGACGGCGTACAGGTCTTTCGTTTTGAGAGTTTGCTCGCGCAGCGTCACGCGCCCGCCCTGAATCAGGCGAGTCTTGACATTGCCTGAGTGTCCATCCACATAGCCCACAGAGGCGACGAGGTTATGGCGTCCCTGAATGTAGCCGCCCAGTCCCTGTTGCGATCCCGTGTGGTCGCCCAGCACGCCGTCGTAAACCATGGGCGTGCGCACCACATCCTCAATTTCCGCCAGGCGGATAGGGCGTGGACCGCCCGGCCAAGGCCAACCACTCAACGGCATGCTCCCACGCTCGAACAAGCACCAGTTACCGATGTAGGCGGTGGTTTTGAACTGGGATTGCACATTATTGGGGCATAGTTCCAACGGCAAGAACGCGGTACGCACATCCCATGCCTGACGGTCGGATGGGCAGCCAGAAAGGTCAGCGTTTTTCAGGTACGGGAAGATGGCATGGTACACGGTGAACGCGCAGAATCCGCCCGCGCCGTTGGATGTCATGTACAGGCTAAACGGAAAGGCTTCGTCGTAGTCTTGCAGGTACTGTAGACCTGCCAGTGTAATCTGCTTGGTATTGTTAAGGCAGAAGGTCTGGCGCGCTTTTTCACGCGCCTGTGCAAACACAGGGAACAGGATCGCCGCCAAAATGGCGATAATCGCGATCACGACCAGCAGCTCGATTAGCGTAAATCCACGATACCTCATCGTATGCAAGCCTCCTTAGCAATAATATACACCATGCTTTTGGTGATTCCTGCTGTAGTTTGCCACAAAAGGAAATTCTGGACGGGATTCGTACCGAGCTCTACCATCCGGATCGCGCTCATCTATGGTAGTCCCAGCGCCGTCTCGGCGGCTTTTGTCCAGTAGCATCCGTCTTCCAGTTGGGCGTACACTGCGGGCAGGCGCGTCGCCAGTTCCTGTAATCCCATCAGGGGCAGGTCGGGCAGCTGTGGAAACACCACGATTTTGCCGGGGTAGCGGTGTTCCTGCACGGCGCGCAGGGCTTCGGGGAGCGCATTCAGCCCCGCAATCGCGCCGATGACCGTGCGCGCGGGTAACGCCCCCTCCGCCACCAAGCGTAAACACTCGGCAATGTCGTCCATCGTAGAGCCGCTGCTGCCCAACAGGCGCATATGTCGGGACGCCAACAGGGTCAAATCCAGCGCGACTTTTTGACCCTTCGGAATCCCTGCGAACAGGTTCAACACGCCGCCATCGGTCAGCAACGGATAACACAGCGCCACAGCGTCCGCCGATGAGGCAAGCAGCATAATCTGGTCAAATCCGTGGGGGCAGAGCGATTTCAAATGCGCTTGCTGTGTTTGGGAATCGGCTTCCGCGTTGCAATAAAACTGCAATTCAATCCCTGCCGACTGCGCCAGCGGGGTTCCGAGTGCGCGAAGCGGTTCCAAGCGTTCAGGGTGGCGGTCTACGACCACCACTTGGGCAGGGGGTTCGGGGCGTGTGAGCGCATAAAAGAGTTGCATCTGCCCCATTGCGCCGCCTGCCCCAAAGATCAGCAATCGGTCGCCCTTGTGCAACGCGGTGTCGCGTGTGTGGTGATAGGCGTCGGTGATGTCCCAGCTGCTCGTGCCCATCACCTGCAGGCGATCGTAGTGGAGCCTGCCCACATCCACAAGCACAGGGGGTATTGTGCGGTGGCAGGTGAAACTCAGCGTGCCGCCGTAGCACAGCGCGTCGAGGGCAGTTTCCAGTAGTGCAGGCGTCGGATTGCCGAAAAGCAGGATATCCGTAAAGCCGTCGGGAGCGTGGGTTTTCTGGGAGTGCTGCAGGAGCGTGGGGTCGTATAAACTCTCTTCAGAGACCTCCATACGCTGGGTCGCCATGCCGAGCTGCTGGGCGGTCTGCAGAAACTCTTCTGCGAGCGGGTTGCCACGCGAGTCGACGACGATCACGGCAGTGCCGCTGGCTCCCTTCTCTCTTGCTTTGGGAGCGGGGTTAGGGATGAGGGCTAACTTTTGCAACGCGCGACATCGGTACCGTACCCTCGGCGCGTGGGGGACGACGACGAACCAGTCGCCGTTCGGCTGAGGTGTGGGGCGCGGCTGGATGCGATAACTGGCGACCACGCACGCCCAAGGTTCGACCAGCGCGGCTTCGGCGTAGCTCACATGCTCGGGGCAGCGGAGCAGATAGCAGCCTGCGTCGCCATTAAGCACTGGCGCGCCGAACACTGTATATTGCGAGTAGCCCCCATCCAGCGCGTAGCCGACCGCCTGTACGCGCCCATTCACATACACATCCGCCTGCACGATGTAGCGTTCGCCCACTCGAAAGCGGTCTTTCAGCGCATCGCCTACCTGAGCGATTGTGCAGCTAATTTCGTGCCCCATCACGACGGGATGCCGGCGTAAGTCGCGGGCGATTTTGGGATGCGCTTCGCCCAGCCGCACGATTTTGAGGTCACTGAAGCAGATACCGACGGCGTCGATGCGGGCTAAGAGTTCGTTCGGCGCGGGCTGGGGCGTGGGCAAGAGTTCCGGCTTGCCGTTGCGCCCCAGATTCTCCAGCCCTGCGCCATACAGGTTCCAGCGCAGATGGTGCGTTGAGGGTGTCATTACATATCGTCGGGGCGCACGCCCAAAGTGATTTTGATGTCTATTGTCTGTCCATCGCGCCAGATGCGGAGCGTGATTTGCTGTCCGGGCTTCGCGCGGCGCATGAAGTTCTGCATATCCTCAATCGTACGCAGCGGTCGCCCATTCAGGTGCGTGATGACATCGCCGGGCTGAATGCCTGCGGAACGCGCGGGCGAGTTGGCAACAACGCCGTCGATGAACATCCCATTCGCAGGGAAGCGCACCTCGGGCAGTCGCTCTTGCAGGAATCGGCGGATTTGCGGGTCGCTGATATCGGCGTAGCTGATGCCGATCCATGCTTGTCCGACCGAACCGTGTTCCAGAATCTCGCGGATGACCTGCTTCACACGATTGACTGGGATGGCGAACCCGATGCCCACATTCGCGCCGACAGGTGAGAAGATAGCCGTGTTAATGCCTATCAGCCTGCCGCGCGAGTCGGCGAGCGCGCCGCCCGAGTTGCCTTGGTTAATTGCAGCATCGGTTTGGATAAACCCACTCGGTACGCCCGCACCCTCCAACGAGCGGTTCAACGCGCTTACGATCCCCGCCGTCACCGTCGTGCCCAAGCCGAACGGATTGCCCACAGCAATCACCCAGTCGCCCACCTGCAGCTTGTCCGAATCGCCTAACTGCGCTACAGGCAGGTTCTTGCCGTCGATTTTAAGAAGCGCGACATCGTTTTGCGAGTCGGTTCCGAGCACTGTGGCGCGGAAGCGGCGACCGTCTTGCAAGGTCACGAAGATATCACGCGCCACCTGACGCTGAATGCGCACGACATGGTTGTTGGTCACGACATACCCGTCCGGGCTGATAATCACGCCGGAGCCGCGTCCGCCCACCTCGCGCCAACCGCGCCATGTGGCGATCTCCCCGGTTGTGTCCACATTCACTACGGCAGGCGCAATGCGCTGTGCGGCGATGCGCAGCATCGTTTCGAAGTTGGTAGGCGCAGGTTCAGGCACGGCGGAGCGTTGCTCCAGCAAGCGCGTTAGCTCCACGCGGTGCGACTCCCTATCGCGGTCAAACGCAGCCTGCGTCGGGAGCCCACGATTCGGAAAATAGGTGTTCAGCACATACGCGCCCGTCGCAAAGCCGAGCATAAACAGCACCGCAAAACCCAGCAACTTTCTCATAGCCATCCCTCCGTAGAGTGTACCTCATAGGGATAGACGCTCGGCGCGTTCTAAAGTGCGGTGGTTGTGGCGTCGCCACGCCGATAATCGATGTCGCTCCCGCGACAGTTTTCCATAAGCCGATTCGGTTATACTTAACCCGCTATGTGTGGCATTCATCTCCCTCTCAGCCAACCGCCGCAGGAAGGGGTTTTGCATGACCCGCGCGAGCGACACCTACGCAATGTGCGCCAGCTCACCTTCGGCGGCGAGAATGCGGAAGCCTATTTCTCATTTGACGGCACAAAGCTGATATTCCAAAGCACCCGCCCGCCGTTCAAAGCCGACCAGATGTTCACGATGAACATCGACGGCTCCGATGTGCGCTTGGTATCGACGGGCAAGGGGCGTTGCACCTGTGGATTTTGGTCGCCCGACGGGAAGAAGATTTTATACAGCTCAACCGATTGGTGGAGCGAAGAGCCGCCGCCTCCGCCCGACCGCTCGCAGGGGTATGTATGGGCACTCTTGCCGTAT
>NKPV01000284.1 GCA_002254605.1 Armatimonadetes bacterium JP3_11 | reverse complement strand
GTAGCGCCGATTGGGGTCACGGTTACGGTCAGTCGTCGGAAGGCGGGGATTTCCAGCCGATACCAATCCACATCCGCCGTTCGATCCAAGCTCGCCCACTCCAGCGTGGTATTGTTGGTGTTGGTCATGTCGATGAGGGTTGCTTGGGAGACCGAGTTGTTCGGTTCGTACGGGTCTCCGTAGTTGCGGTGTGCCCCGCGAATATCGTCATCCTGAGGCCCGTCGAAGTTCGTGTTGAGATACGGCTCCATCAACTTCGTACTGTTCGTAGGGATGACATGCCCTAAGCCCAGCCCGTGTCCGTGTTCGTGCATGACCGTGTTGCGCAGGAAGCGGTAGGTACCGCTGCTGGACTGCCAGCTCTCACTGCTATCAAGCACCATATCCCCGATATTAGGGTAGAAGTTGAACGCCAGCACGCCGTTGACCCCATCCAAGCTCCGCGCTGCGATGCGCACATCACCGCGCGGGGCAGTCGCCGAGCCGTTCGCGTTGGGGAACGCCGCGCCGTCATCGCTCACTTCCTCATATCGAATGCCGGCTACGGTTTGCCATCGGGCAAAGCTGTTGCGGAACTGGTTCTGCCACAGCGTCGTGTTGCCCCCGAACTTGCTGTTCATGCTGCTGAACAGGTTGCTGGGGGCTGT
>NKPV01000077.1 GCA_002254605.1 Armatimonadetes bacterium JP3_11 | reverse complement strand
GCGTTGGGTATGTCGCGCGTTTGTTATAGTTTTCAGGTTTAAGCCCGAGCGTGTCGCGATCTCTTCCTTGGGCAACCCTGCTTGCAGCATGTACGTGCGGTACCAATCACTGGTGATGGCGTTTCCGCTGAGCTTGGCGTCGACCACGGCTTTGAAAAAGTCAACCACTCGGCTCAAGAACTGAGTGTCTATCAGATGGAGAATTGCTGGACGGTAATCTTCGCCGCGCAGCACCGTTTCTACAATTTCGCGGGCGACGATGGATGGCAATCTCATGTTTCAAACCCCTTCAGATACCAATTCAAGGAACTTGTCATACTCCATGAAGCGCGGGCGGTATTCCGACTGGAGCAAACTGCCTCCGGCAAGTATTTGTTGGGCGTACTCGAAGTAGGTTGGCTCTTTTTCAATCAAGAAGAAGTATCGCTCCAATACGAGAGCAGCAGAACCGACTGTGCCACGCCCAGCAAACGGGTCAAGGATAAGGTCTCCCTTGTAGGAATACAGTTGGATGACTTGCGAAGCGAGTTCAAGTGGGAAAACAGCAGGATGCACAGGGTCAGCAGCAGGAGCAATTGCCCAAAGATTCGTGGGTTCGTATTTACCCTGAACTCGGCTCGCCTCTACGATGGATTCGGGATATTGGCGCATGTTCCAGTCGATCAACTTGGGTGTCGCCTTGCGATAGACAGTGACATACTCTACGACAGAGTTCGCCTTGTAGCCGAGCGGTTTTCGGTGCTGATAGAAACCTCCGTTGCGATTTTTTGCGCTCGGCGCGGGTTTGACCCAGATAATGTCGTCGATGAACTCGAACCCCAACTGCACAATTCGTGGATGAATATCGAAGGGAATAGCATAGCGTTTACTTGAGTGTTGCCGGCTCATTCGGGGAACCAATACGGGAGAGGTGTTCAGCACAAAAAACCGCCCCTCTTTAGTGACACGATGCACTTCGCGAAAGACCTCAGTGAGAAGGTCCAGATAAGCCTCGTAGCTTGGATACAGCATATAGTCACGCGCATTGTAATAGGGTGGCGAGGTAAAGGTTAGGTGAATCGACTCGTCGGGTACGCTGCGCAGCACTTGGAGGGCGTCGCCACATACCATCAGGTTTTTTAGCGCGTCGGGAGAGTGGAGATGCGCTCGAGGGGGCGTTGTGCTGTGCGCGGGCTGAAGCGTACTATGGAGCGCATCGCGCACCAGTTCATTCGGATGATTGGTGAGTGTTTGTAGCGCTTGATGCACTTCAGGCAGGTCGCGAAACACGAAAAGACCGCGTACCGCTTGAAGCGCCACTTTGGCATCAGGATCTTTGAGCGCATTAATCAAGGCGGGAATCGCCTCGGGGGTTCTTAACCTGCCAATAGCCGAGACGAGTTCGCGACGGACAACCGTGGCGGTTTCGAGTTCTAAACGTTCGATTAAAAATGTCAGCAAGTCAGGGTTTTCCAGCCGGGAGAGGGCTTTGACGGCGGCGCAGCGCACACCTTCATGTGGGTGCTGGGCAAGATTGATTAGGGGATCCGGGTCGAAGTCGCGCGGCAGTTTGCCCAGCTGTTCCAGCGCTTGTAGCAGCCCTTTGACCCCTTGATTAGGACTAAGCACACGGTTGAAGAATGCCCAATCGCGTGCCTGTTTTGCCTGTTCAATCAAAGTCCGAGATGCCATGGCACATAAGAGCATACCCAACCCTAAACAACTATCACCTCTGTACCTTGAATGCCGCTTTGAATGACGCAGAGAGCAATAGGCACAAGCTCCCCCGCAAGCGCGAATACGACGCGCCATCCAAAGGCTCTGGCGGCATCTGGTCAGCGTCTTCAGGCGCATTCACACAGCCCGTGTTCGAGAGTGTCCACGCGTCGTTGGCGACAACAATCTTGCCTTGAGCGAATACCGTAGCCCACACAGATACACTGAAGCCCAGGGTGATTAATCGTTGCATCGTTGTCTCCTTCGGCGCACTCGCGCCGAGAAGGGTTGTGGCGATTTCATGCCAAACCTGTATTGGGGAGATGTTTCACACGACCTTAACATACGCCATGCCATAATAAGCATATGGTTTGCAGGCGTTTCCTTGCGTTTTGCTGGCTTTGTGCGGTTCTGATCCAGGTTCTGCATGCGCAGTCCCATCCGCTTTTGAGTTCGGGTCCGATGCTCGGCTACGCAGAGATGACCGAAACCGTCATCTGGGTGCAAACAACTCTGGATGCTACTGTGCAAATCCGCTACTGGCAGAAGGGTAAGCCCGAAACCAGCCGCCTGAGCGAACCCGTCCACGCCAGCAAAGCAAACGACCATATCGCACTCTTTCGGTTGACGGACTTGCCGTTTGGTACGCGTTTTGAGTATGAGTTGTACATCAATGGCGAACGCATCGCGCGGGATTACCCGCTGGAGTTCCAGACGCAGCCCCACTGGCGTTGGCGTACCGACCCACCGGAGTTCACGATCGCGTTCGGTTCCTGCGCTTATTTCAACGACCCCCTTTTTGACCGACCCAGTGACGCCTATGGAGGCGAGTACGAGATTTTCCAAGCGATACACCGCTTACGTCCCGACCTGATGCTTTGGCTGGGCGATAATGTGTATTATGTGGAGCCGGACTGGCTGACGGAATCGGCGATGCGTAACCGCTGGCGCAAGAGCCGTCAGCAGCCTGAACTGCAACCACTGCTTGCCAGCACCCACCACTATGCGATTTGGGATGACCACGACTACGGTCCCAATAACTCCGACAGCAGTTTCCGCCTGAAGGATGTCGCGTTGAGGGTATTTGCAGACTACTTTCCGCAAGTGCGCTACGGTCTCCCCGACGCGCCCGGCTGCTTCTACCGATTCGAATGGGGCGATGTGGAGTTTTTTATGTTGGACGACCGTACCTATCGTTCGCCCAACGCGCTGCAACCCTCGCCCGAGAAGCGCATGCTGGGCAAGGCGCAGATGGAGTGGCTCAAAAACGCGCTAAAATCGTCGGAAGCGACCTTCAAAATCATCGCCTGTGGCGGGCAGATGATTAACCCGATGGTCTACTTCGAGGGCTTTGGGCTGTTCAAGGACGAGCAGCAGGAGTTGTATGATTTTATTCGGCGCGAGCGGATTCCGGGCGTGCTGTTTATTTCGGGCGATCGGCATATGGGCGAACTCTTGAAGGTGCAATTAGAGGGGTGCTATCCCTTTTATGAGCTTACTGCCAGCCCCCTCACGGCGCGTCCTGCGAACGGACACCCCGACGAGGCGAACAATCCCGCGCGTGTGCCCGGCACATGGGTGCGTGGCGTGCGCCACTTCGGGCTGATTCGCGTGCAGGGCAAACGCGGCGAGCGCAAACTCATCTTGAGCCTGTGTGATAAGTCGGGAAAGCCATTCTTCGAGTACACAATCACGGAGCAGGAGTTGCGTTGGAGTCAGTGAGGTGATGGAGACCCTGCCGCCGCCACAGATCTTAGGTTCAACGCGGTAGGGTACAATTTTGAAGATGGTCTATTCGGGCAAGTTCACGGTCTCCACGCGGGGCAACGACCACATGCTTGATATCACCGGCATGGTGGAACAAATGATTCTGGAGAGCGGGGTCGTGAATGGCGTCGCTGTTGTGTTTGTGGTCGGCTCCACAGCAGCGATTACCACCATCGAATACGAGCCGGGTTTAGAGCAAGATATACACGCGGCGATGGAGCGCATCGCGCCCCGCGATGCGCCCTACGCCCATGAAGCGCGTTGGCACGATGATAATGGGCATTCGCATATCCGTGCATCGCTGCTGGGTCCTTCGCTATCGGTGCCTATTGTCAGTGGACGCATGACACTGGGTGCATGGCAACAGATTGTACTCATCGATTTCGACACGCGCCCACGCACGCGCACGATTCATGTGCAGGTGATCGGGGAATAGGGCTGCGCATCTCGGCAGATACCGACACACGGCGTCCTATTCATTCAACTGTTAGCACATCTGCGCTGTTCTCAGTAATCACGACGGTATGCTCGAAGTGGGCGGCGGGCTTGTGGTCGCGTGTGACAATTGCCCACTCATCCTCGGCGAACTCGACCTCGGGTTCGCCCATCACAAGCATCGGCTCGATGGCAAGCACCATGCCGGGTTTGAGTTCCACGCCTGTGCCGGGTTCGGCGATATTGGGAATATCGGGCGGTTCGTGAACGAATCGTCCCACGCCGTGCCCTGCTAAGCCCTTGGCGGGCTTGAAGCCGAACGCTTCCGCGTGCTTTTGCACGGCGGCGCCGATGTCGCCTGTGGTGTTGCCTGCGCGAGCGACCTCCAGCGCTTTTTGGAGCGCCTCTTCCGTCACGCGCACGAGCCGTTTGCGCTGGTAGTCGGCGTGCCCTACAATCACGGTAATCGCGGTGTCGCAGCAGAACCCCTCATAGTAGACGCCGATATCAAGCGTCACGATGTCGCCCGAGCGCAAGACCCTCCCCGAAGGCAAGCCATGCACGACCTCCTCGTTGATTGAGATACACAACACATTCGGGAACAGGCGGTAGCCCTTGAAGGCGGGGAAACCGCCCATCTCCAGTACCATGCGCTCGGCGAGTTGGTCGAGTTCCGTATCGGTCGTTCGGTTCGGTTCTATCGATTCGGCGCAGGTACGCAGCACACGCGCGGCGATGCGCCCCGCTTTGCGAATCCGTTCCACTTGCTGCTGATTTTTGAGGTAGATTCTCATAACACGCTCAAGAGACGTTGGTAGACCTCATCGGGCGAGGCGTTGGCGTCCACAGGGCGCAGCAGCCCACGCTGGTGGTAGTATTCAATCAGTGGCTCGGTCTGCTCGCGGTAGACCTGGAAGCGTTTACGAATCGTTTCGGGCAGGTCGTCTTCGCGAGTGACGAGCATCGCGCCGCAGCGTTCACATCGCTCGCCCGCCTTGCTGGGGTTCGCGGTGATGTGGTACACAGCGTTGCATTGGGGGCAGATACGCCGTCCACTCAACCGCTCAATTAGCGCATCCTCGCTGATTTCGAAGTAAATTACCGCGTCGAGGGGCAGGGTGAGAATGCTCTCCAGCATTTCTGCCTGTGTGCGGTTGCGCGGATAGCCGTCCAGAATGAACGATTCCAGCGCGGCGATGCGTTCGGCGACAATCTGGTTCACGAGGGGGTCGGGCACGAGTTCACCGCGCTGGATGTACGCCTGTGCCTGCTGCCCCAGCGGGGTGTTTTGGGCAATGGCGGCGCGCAGGAGGTCACCCGTTGCGACCACGGTCCAGCCTTTCTCGGCTTCCAGTCGTTTTGCTTGCGTGCCTTTGCCTGCGCCGGGCGCGCCCAGAAACACCAATCGCATCGCACTCAGTATTTACCTGTCATCAACTCGTCATACTGGCGCATCGCCAGTTGCGCTTGCAGTTGACGCGAGAAGTCGATCGCGACGCCGACGATAATCAGCAGCGAGGTGCCGCCCACGATGCTCAGCGTGTCGATGCGCGTAATCGTAGGCACCCAATATTGCATGAGAGCAATAAACGCCAGGAACGCCGCGCCTATAAAAGTGATTCGCGTCAGCACATCGTTCAGGTAGTCGGAAGTAGGCTTGCCTGGACGCACGCCCTGGATGAACGCGCCTTGACGCTTTAAGTTCTCGGCAATCTCGTCGGTGTTGAACACCACCGACACATAGAAATAGGTGAATACAAAGATAAGTCCTGCATACAGGATCGAGCCGATGACGCCGCCGCCAGGGGTCAATAATTCGACGGCGCTCACGATAAAGCCCACTACGGGTCCTGGGTTCTCGCGATTGTAGGGGATCATCTGCAGCAGAGTGGCAGGCAGCAGTTGCAGCGAGACCGCGAAGATAATCGGGATCACGCCCGCGGCGTTGACGGGGATGGGCAAGTACGAGGTGCCGCCCATCATTTGCCGGCGCCCGACGATGCGCCGCATATGCTGGATGGGAATCCGACGCTGCGAAGTGGTCACATACACGATGCCCCACACCGTCGCCACGAAAATCGCCAGCAGGAGTAAGATTTGTCCGAATCCAATGGCGCCATCGCGCAGCGCCTCGTAGGTGCGCGTTACCTGATACGGCATGCTCGCGACGATACTGGCGAAAATCATCAGCGAGACGCCGTTGCCCAGTCCTTTTTCGGTGATCTGCTCGCCCAGCCACAGCAGGAACATCGCGCCTGCTGTCCACGCAATCACGACCTGCACATACTGGACGCCGCTCAAATCCAGTGCGCCTGCCGAGCGGAAGGTCGCGATTAAGCCGATGGACTGCACGATGGCGATGGCAATGGTGAGTAGGCGTGTGCGTTGTTGCATCTGGCGTCGTCCCGCCTCCTCGCGCATCGCCTCGCGCATTTTCGGGTCGGCGTATGAGAAAATTTGCATGATAATCGACGCCGTGATATAGGGGTTCAGTCCCAATGCGAGGATGGTTAGTTTCCGCAGCGCGCCTCCTGTGAACATATTGAGAAACTCCAGCAGTTGTTGATCCTCGAAGATACGCCTGAGCTGTTCGCGGTCCACCCCTGGAATCGGGATGTGCAGCCCGATTGCGTAGACGGTGAACATCGCGAACACGAACAGGATGCGCGCGCGCAGTTCTGGGATTTTGAACGCGCTCTGCAGGGCGCTGACGAAGTTGATGCTGAGCATAGCGACCTCACTTCTCAATCAGGTGCACAGTTCCACCTGCGGCTTCGATTTTGGCGCGTGCGCTCTCGCTGATTGCATGGGCGTGGACGGTGAGCGGGATGTTGATTTCGCCGACGCCCAGCACTTTCACCCCGTCTTTGAGTCGACGCAGGATGCGCCGTTGTTTGAGTATCTCGGGCGTGACGGTCTCATTCGGCTGGAACCGTTCGGCGAGCGTTTTCACATTGACAACGGCATATTCCACGCGGTTCACATTGCGGAACCCGACGCGCACGGGCAGGCGGCGGTGCAGGGGAGTCTGTCCGCCTTCGAAGTGTGCAGGGATGGTATCGCGCGCTTTTTGTCCTTTTGTGCCGCGCGTGGCGGTTTTGCCGTGTCCCGAACCGATTCCACGCCCGACGCGCTTGCGTCGCTTTTTGCTGCCTGGCGTGGGTTTGAGGGTGTGTAGTTCGATCATTTTGTATTTGCCTCCTCTTCTGCGACCGTTTCCACATGGAGTAAGTGCGCGACTTTGGCGATCATGCCTCGAATGGTCGGCTCGTCGCGATGGTACACGGTTTGGTTTAGTTTACGCAAGCCGAGCGCGCGCACCGTGCGTTTTTGGCTCTCTGCGTAGCCAATCGGGCTTCGTTTGAGCGTGATTTTCAACATCGCTTATGCCTCCGCAACTTCTTTGAACTTGCGCACATACCAGGGGGTGAGCGTTTTGAGGGGCAAGCCGCGCGCTTGAGCGATTTCTTCGGGCGTGTGCATCGAGCGGAACGCCTCCATTGTTGCCCAGGCGGCGTTGATGGGGTTGCGCGAGCCGACGAGTTTCGCCAGCACATCGCTCACGCCCGCCGCCTCCAGGAGCGCGCGTACCGAGCTACCTGCCACGACCCCGGTACCGGGCGAGGCAGGCTTCAGCACAAGGCGCGTGGAGCCGAATTCAATCTCCACCTCGTGGGGGATGGTCGTGCCCACGCGTGGCACATAGACCAAGTTGCGTCGCGCTGCCTCAATTGCTTTGCGAATCGCATCGGGCACCTGACGCGCCTTGCCCAATCCGACGCCCACATGTCCGTTCGTGTCGCCCACAACCACCATCACTTGAAAGCTTAGGGTGCGTCCGCCCTTGTGCGTCTTGGACACGCGATTCGTGTGAATCACGCGCTCCACATGCAGGTTCAACTGGTCGGGATTGATATAGCTATATCGTTTCCTATGCATGCCTAAACCTCCTAAAATTTCAGCCCTGCTTCGCGTGCGGCGTCTGCCACCGCCGCCACGCGCCCATGATAGAGGAACCCGCCGCGGTCGAACACGACTTGCGTGATGCCTTTTTCGAGGGCGCGTTGCGCGATGAGGCGTCCGACCGCTGCCGCCGCTTCCTTGTTGCTGGTGCTTTTGAGTGCATTGCGCAACTCTGGCTCTACCGTGGAGGCGGCGACCAGGGTATGCCCTGCGACATCATCGATAATTTGGGCGTGCATATGGTGCACGCTGCGGTAGACGCACAAGCGCGGGCGTTCGGGTGTGCCGAACACTTTACGCCGAATACGCTTGTGACGGGTAATGCGTCTTTCGCGTGCTGTCTTCTTCATACCAGTTCACCTCTTACTTCTTGCCTTTCCCTGCTTGCTGCTTGCCCGGCTTGAGGCGTACGACCTCGCCTCGATAGCGCAGCCCTTTGCCTTTATAGCTATCGGGTGGGCGCACAGCGCGGATGTTCGCCGCCTGTTGACCCACGAGCTGCTTATCGATACCGCGTACCTGAATCAGCGTCGCGCGGGTCTGCGGGTCTTGCTCCACCGCTAAGGTGATGCCCGGAAACGGTTGAATGCGCACGGGGTGCGAGTAGCCTACCTGCAACACGAGGGTGTTGCCCTCCATTTGAGCGCGATAGCCCACGCCGACAATCTCGAGTGTCTTCTCGAAACCTTCAGAGACACCCTTAACCATGTTGGCAATCAGCGTGCGCTGCAGCCCATGCTGGGCACGGGCAAACCGTTCATCGTTCACCCGCTTAACCAGCAGGGTGCCGTTCTGGCGCTCTACATGAATCTCTTTAGGAATCTGATGAGTCAGTTCACCTTTAGGTCCCTTCACCCGAATCGTAGCGCCTTCGATCTGCACTTCGACGCCGTTCGGGATTGGGATGGGTTGTTTTCCTATTCGCGACATAGTAGCCCTCCTTACCAGACGATGCACAAAACTTCGCCGCCGATGCGCCGTTTGCGGCACTCGCGATCGGGCAGTAGTCCCTGTGAAGTGGACACAATCGCTGTGCCCAGCCCGCGCTTGACAGGGCGCAACTCCTCCACAGGGGCGTAGATGCGTCGTCCTGGCTTACTCACGCGCTCGATGTGCTGAATAACCGACTCGCCGCTGGGGGTGTATTTCAGATGCACCACCAGCGTTGAGCGCACGCCATCTTGTTTCACCTGGTAATCTCGTATAAAGCCTTCTTTCTTCAATAGATCGGCGATCTGGGCTTTCAGGCGCGAGCCAGGAATCTCCACGCTCTCCTTACGCGCCTGCACCCCATTTCGGATGCGGGTCAACATATCCGCAATCGGGTCGGTCATCATCTCTGCTCGCCTCCTTACCAGCTCGACTTCCGCACTCCAGGCAGGACGCCTTTGTGCGCCTGCTCACGCAGGCAGATACGGCATAGCCCGAAGTAGCGAATGTAACCGCGCGAGCGACCGCAGATGCTGCAGCGGTTCACCTTGCGCACCTTAAACTTCGGTTTTTTCTTCGCCTTCTCAATCCACGCAGTGGTTGGCATAATCTCTCGACCTCAGCGAACTTCTATTATACCTGTCCTGACCGCGGAATTCAAGGGTCAGGGACGGTATTCGATAAAATCGGATGAGCGCAAAGGGACGCACACACCCGTGCGCCTTGCTCTTGACCAGCGGAACCCCGTGGCTTGGACAGTCTTGTCCAAACACTTTCCTGCAGGCACACGACCGCCCCTGCTACATGATTTTTTTTGAGACCCCTGTGGGCAAGGGCATCTCAAGGGCGATGCTCAGTTGGTATAATCCGTTTATGAGTAGTTGGGCGTTATTGGTGGCTGGGTTGATTCTGCTTGCGCCCGCCCCGCAGAAGGAGGAAACACGGATGCAATCGGGCAAAAAGCGTTTGCTGGTAGTCACGCACACGGCGGGCTTTCGACACGGCGATTCGATTGAACTCGGAGAAAAAATCTTGGCGCAAATCGGGGAGCGCAGCGGCGTGTTCGAAGTGGACTACTGTCGCGATGCGAGCGAGGTGCAGAAAATGCTGACGCCGCAATTCTTGGATGAAGGCAAGTACGACGGCGTCATCTTCCTGAACACCACTGGCGATATCGGCGTGCCCGACCTTCAAGGCTTTCTGGACTGGATTAAGACAGGGAAGGCGTTTATTGGTATTCACGCCGCCGCCGATACCTACCACAATCGCAAGGAGTACCTGGAGATGATTCAAGGCGAGTTTGCCTATCACGGGCGACAGACGAAGGTCGAAGCGAAAGTGGAGCGACCCGACCATCCTGCTGTCGCTCATCTTGCGCCTGTGTGGGTAGTATTTGATGAGATTTATCTGTTCAAGGAGAATAACCGCAAAAATGTGACGGTGTTGCTTTCGATGGATCGCCATCCCGATGACGGCACGCCGAATGCGGGCAAAGAGGGCGATTACCTGTTGGCGTGGTGCCGAGACTACGGTCAGGGGCGCGTGTTCTACACGGCGCTGGGGCATCGGCTCGATGTGTGGGAAAGCCCGGAATACCAACGCCATCTGTTGGGCGGTATTCTGTGGGCGCTCCGCCTGCAAGAGAAGGGCGCCGTGAAGTTTTAGGTTAGGTTCTCAATGCGCGCCTGTAGCCCTTCAGTACAGGCGCGGAACCACTCGTGCGATAGGAGTAGGAACCACCATGCGGCGGGGCGGGCGTGCGTTTGCGCTAAGCCCTCGCTGGTGAGGAACGCGCAGCGAATCAGCTCCAGCCGGGCACGCTCGGCTTCGCATTCCAGCGCGTCGGCGCGGGCGTG
>NKPV01000298.1 GCA_002254605.1 Armatimonadetes bacterium JP3_11 | reverse complement strand
GTCGTTGAGCGGGATGGGACGCTCGTCGCCTGTAGGGGGCGCAAAGTACGCGGAAAACTCGCGGCAACCTAAGTAGGGTTGGAAATAACAGTCGCCGCGTTCCACGCGCCGTCGGAACTGATCGCGGTAGGCGGCGATGTCTTTGTTTGCATGCGGACGCAGCACAATCTTAGCGCAGATGATGTATGCCACATCGCGCAACGCCAGCGTGTAGCGTTGGGTGCGATCCTCATCGACGAATATCGGTTGGGGGTTGCGTGTTGGGATGCGGCTTTTTACCTCGTTGCGCACGAGCGCGATGTGGCGAATCGGCTTCAGCACACGGATTTCCCGAACACGCCATTCGAACTCCGGCTTCCAGTAGATGGCTTCCAAGATGCCCCGCGCCGCCGAAGGGGTCATCACGGGGTAGGACACGCGCTCTACCTTCATCTCTGGGCGCGTGAAACACGCCATCTCGCCCCAAACCTTAACACTTAGGCGACTTTGCATGACGAACACCTCCTCGGGG
>NKPV01000134.1 GCA_002254605.1 Armatimonadetes bacterium JP3_11 | reverse complement strand
TGTGCCAAGTAGCCCACGACCTGAATCTCCAGGTTGTAGAAGTAGGAGAGGGGCATTTCAGTGGGCTGGCTGAGGTCGCCGCCAGCAAGGACATAGGCAATCTGCGAGGCGACGGTGAAGTCATGTTCGGTGATGAAGTTGCCCCGCTTCAGGTTATGGAGTTCGACAAGCAGTCGGGTCAGCACGGCGTTGCCGTATGCCATCACCTTCGGCTTTTCGGGGGGCGTATAGCCCTGCTCGGCGAGGTGCAACACTTCCTGTTTTGCCAGCCACAGGATGCGGTCGGGGTTCACCGAGATTTTATCCACGCCCGTGCGCAGGAAGCCGTACTGTTCGCCTTCCAGGGCGCTGGTCGCCACTTTGCCGAAGCCGAGCGTCTCCATCACGCGCCGAATCGCGGGGTACGGGTCGGCGTTTGGGGGCAGGCTGCTGAGCGCACGATAGAGCATCGTGGAGGTGCCGCCGCCCGCAGGGATAATGCCGACCCCCACTTCGGGCAACCCGATGTAGGTCTCCGCGCTGGCAATCACACGGTCGCAGTGCATCGCCAGCTCGCACCCGCCGCCGAGTGTGTAGCCGAAGGTCGCGGCGACGACGGGCACTTTCGCATGGCGCAGGCGCAAGAGCGAATCTTGGAACGCCTTGCCACCCATCAGCAACTCATCAAAATCGCCCGTGCCAATCATCATCAGGAACAGTTGCAGATTGAAGCCGACGGAGAAATGCTCGCCAATCCCCGTGACGACCAACCCGACGCCTTCGCGCTCGGCGCGGTCTACGCCTTTGTAGAGCATCTCCATCACGCCGGGACCCAGCACATTCATCTTGCTGTGAATCCCGACGCAGAATACGCCGTCGCCAAGGTCATACACTGAGGCGTCGGCATTGCGCTCCAATTCGGGGCGGTGACGTGCCATGTTCGTGGGGGTGAGGAACTCAGGGTCGGGGCGATACGGCGCGACCTGTCCAGCGCCGAGCCACACATAGACGGTAGTGTCGCCTGTGTCGGCGATCTCGTAGAAGGCGTTGCGCCCGAAGCGCAGAAGGTTTTGTGCAAGTTCGGGGACTTGCATCCCTTCGCGTTCCATGCGTTCGGCGGTCTCACGCACGCCGAGCGCATCCCAGGTCTGGAACGGTCCCAACTCGCGGTTGAAGCCCCACTTGATGGCATGGTCGATGGCGATGGGGTCGTCGGCGAGGTTCGGGGCATGCTGGGCGGTGTAGCGCAGCGTCTCGGCGTGTAGTCGCCACAGGAACCGCCCCTCACGGCTCTCGTGGTTCACCAGAGCGCGGAGCCGTTCCTCAAGCGGGAGTTTCTCAAACGGCTCCAGATGGGGGAACTTCACCTTCTGGCGCGGACGATAGTCATAGGTGTTCAAATCGAGCGCTTCGATGCCGCCGTCTTTTTGGCGTCGGTAGAAGCCTGCGCCGGTCTTCTCGCCCAGCCGACCGTCGGCAAGCATCCGCTGCACGATTTCGGGCAGGGCGAAGATGCGCTTCTCCTCTTCGGTTTCCAAGCGTTCGTGCAGGTTGCCTGCAACGCTCGCCATCACATCCAGCCCCACGATGTCGGCAAGCCGGAAAGTCGCGCTGCGCGGGTTGCCAATCAGCGGACCCGTGAGGGCGTCTACTTCCTCGATGGTCATACCGAACTCCTGCATCAGGGGGAAGACGACCATCATGGAGTGAATGCCGAGTCGATTCGCGATAAAGCCTGGAGTGTCCCGAGCGATGACGACTCGCTTGCCCAGCACACGCTCGGCGAACCGCGCCATGCCTTCCACGAGATCGGGATCGGTCTCGCGGCGCGGGATAATCTCCAGCAGTTTCAGGTAGCGTGGGGGGTTGAAAAAGTGGGTGCCCAGGAAGCGCCGCTTGATGTCGTCGCGGCAGGCGTCGCTCATTTCGTGAATCGATAGTCCACTGGTGTTGGTGGAGAGAACAGCGCGATCGTTCACATAGTCCTGCACGCGCGTCCACAGATCGCGCTTGATGTCGGGCTTCTCCACAACCGCTTCAATCACCCAGTCCGCCTCTTTGAGGCGTGGGAAATCGGTTTCGAACCCGCCAATCTCGATACGGCTCGCCAGTTCAGGTAGGTAGAACGGCGCTGGTTTGAGTTTACTCACGCGCTCCAGCCCTTGCTTTGCATGGTCGGGCGTCAGGTCTAACAGCAACACTTGCCAGCCGACGTTGGCGAGGTGCGCGGCGATTTGTGCGCCCATCGTGCCCGCGCCCAGCACGGCGGCTCTGCCTGTGGTGGTGTGTTCATTCAACATATATTTGCCTCCTTAGTACGCACGCGAAATTCGACTCGTTGGTTAAAACTCCTGCAAGGTGTGGGGATTATACCTGCTGAGCGTGCTGCCTGGGAGGATTTCTGAGATTCCGACAAGTACTTTCTCTCCCCAGAATGCTGGAGCTTCACGCCCCCCCTTGACAAACCCTGAAAAATGTGCTATAATAGGAACGTCCTATGGAGGACAACTTTTTCTGAACGGGAGGTTCAACAATGAAGCTGTCGCTCAGAACGCTGCGCCGCACAGGGCGCACTTGGGTAGGTAAAACGGTCGCTCTTACGCTGTGTGTCGCGCTGACACTGCCCCCAACCTTCGGCGTCGCCGCTGAACTGGAACGCCACCACCCGAAACGGGGGGGGTAAACACTGAACATAGTACCACTGTCAACTGGATCGCACTCGCGAAAACCGCGCTTGCATTTCTCCCCGCCTATGTTAGCCTCGCTCTCGCTGCAACTCCAGACGACCCCATTACGGGCGACGACGGGGCGATTACTATCGCCGAAGCCAAGCCCTTGCTCTTCCCACCTGCGCCGCTGGGCACAGGCACACCCTACCCGTGGCAAGGCGCGTTCCCTGTCCCCTACGGCGTCGTGAACCCCGCCAACGGCAACCTGATGCTCACATTCACCCTCACTGGCTGGAGCGGCAAGGGTCCGAATGTGGACTTCACGCTGTTCTATAACCACCAAGACACCCGCTCCACTGAACTCGGCGTCGGCTGGCGACACAGCTTCCTCGCGTCCGTGCAAGAAGCAGGCACGGCGGTCTGGATGGGGCGCACCTACCGCTTGGTGCATCTGCACGAACCTGACGGACGCCTGCGTGTGTACTACTGGAAAGGCAACACGATTAGCGGCGCGGGCGACCCGATGCGCGGCGTGGACGACATTCTGGAGAAACTGGAGGATGGACGGTATCGTCTCACGCGGCGCAACCAGATGAAATGGGACTTTGACGCGGCAGGGAAGCTGCAGGCGATTCGCGATTTGCAGGGTCGTGCGCTGACGCTGACCTACAACTCCGACGGCACGCTGCAGAAAGTTTCGGACGCTGCGAACCGCGAGCTGCAGTTCACCTACGAGAACGGACGCCTGCGCACGATTACCGACCCGCTGGGGCGCGTGTGGACGCTGCACTACAACGCAGCGGGGCAACTGGAGCGTATCCAAATGCCTGACCTCGTTTATGAGGGTACCGTGGAAGCGACGAATGTCGGGTTCGAGTTTGCTTACACCAGCGGCGTGCTGACACAGATTACCGACCTGATGGGGCGCACTGTGAACTTCGCTTACGAAAACGGCGAATGGAAGAGCTTTGCAGCATCGGGCGGTTTGTCAGGTGGCATGGGCGCGCAGGCGCCCGGCGGCAGCAACCCGTGCAACCTGCAAGGCTTTTCGCGCGTGCGCACCTATGAGGCAGGGGGCAGCACGGTTTCCTACGCCTACGACGCTTACGGACGCCTCGCTGTGCTGGCGACGCCGCCCAGCGCAACAGGTCAGCCGTGTCGGCACACGCGCTTTGGCTGGGACGACACGACCTTCCGCATGCTCTGGCGCGAGTCGCCCAGCGGCGCACGCTGGAGTTATGTGTACGATAGTCGCGGGAACGTGCGTGAGATGACTGACCCTGCGGGGCGCAAGGTGCGGCTGGGCTGGAACAGCCTGAACCTGCTGGAGTGGGTGCGCGACGATATGACCCCGACGGGCTTTGACCGCCTGCGCTACCTCTACTCGCCGGATGGGCAGGGGCGACTGGAGCGCGTGCGTCAACTGGCAGGCGCGCCGCATCGCAACGAGACGCCCACCTACGCCGAGACGGTGCTGCACTGGCAGGATGGGCTGCTGGACTATGTGGTGGATGCACGCGGTAAACGCACGGCTGATTATGGCTATGACGAATGGGGGCAACTCACCAGCGTGGCAGACGCGCTGGGCAACACCGACAGCAGCACGCGCAACATACTGGGCTGGACGACGCTCAGCACCGACGCCAACGGCAACACGATTACCTATCACTACGACAGTTGGGGACGGCTGCGCCAGAAAATCACCCCGAACGGAACCGTGACCTACACCTACAACTTGAACGGGCAGATGACCACGATGGTCGACGCAACAGGTAAGACCGAGTGGGTCTACAACGCTCAGTCAGGGTTCTTGGAGAGCGAGACGCGCTCGCGCTCAGTGAATGGGCAGTACCAGGTAGTGTGGCAGGTGCGCTACGACTACTACCCCACCACTGGGCAGTTGAAAGAGGTGCGCTTGCCCGACAACACTGAGATTGTCTACACCTATAAGTCGTTCACGGGCGAGTTGGAGACGGTACAGCGCAACGGCGTTGTGGTCGCCCGCTACGATTACGATGCGTTCGGGCGGCTGCGGATGGTGGAGCGTCCGCGCAACTTTGACGCGGGCGAACGGGTCTACTACGACTATCGTCGGGTGAACAACCGTGAGACGGACGAGCTGGAGCGCCTTCGGTATGTGTCGGCGTCGGGGCTGCTCAGTCCGGGCGGTCAAGTGCAGGAGACCGAGTGGCGTCGCGAGGAGTACACGCGCGACGGCTTGGGGCGCATCCAGCAGGTGCGCGAGTTCTGGAACGGCGCGCTCTATGCGACGGTGGAGTACACTTACGACCATCAAGGGCAGTTGGTGAAAGAGACGCGCACGCCTGCGGCGGGCGTTCAGACCGCGGCGTACACGATTGAGTACTGGTACGACTTGGTGGGCAACCGTTTGCAGCGGGTGCGCACGGTGAACGGGCAGACGCGCACGGATGTGCTGACTTACGATGACGCGAACCGTGTGGCGACGTTGAACGGCGTGGCGTGGCAACACGACGCCAACGGGAATGTGACGACGCGCGTGATGGACGGCGTGAGTTGGACGCTGAGTTATGACGCGCAGGATAATGTGATTAGCATTCGCCGCTCGGATGCGCCCAGTGGGGTATCCTATGAGTACGACGGTCTGGGGCGGCGGGTGCGCACGGTGGACGGCGTGGCGAACCAAGTGATTGAGTACGCTTACTCAGGCAGCACGCTGATTGCAGAGCGTCGCGGGAACGAGTGGGTGCCGATGGTGTACGGGTTGAACCTGTTGCAGCGTGGGGTAGTGAACCAGTACTGGAGTTGGCGCGGCGACTTGGTTGCCACCAACGGCGCGAGCCAGCCCGCTCAGCCTGCGCCTGTGTTGGATGCGTTTGGCGACCTTGTATCGGGCAGTC
>NKPV01000111.1 GCA_002254605.1 Armatimonadetes bacterium JP3_11 | reverse complement strand
CGAACGCGCTGCTGAAAACGCTGGAGGAGCCACCCCCGCGATACCATTTTATCCTCACCGCGCCTGCCAGCGATTTATTGCTGCCCACCATACTGTCGCGCTGTCGGATTGTGCGGTTGGGTGCGCTGACGACCGAGAGCGTCTATCAGCATCTCAAAGCGCGGTTTGACCTTCCTGACGCGACGCTCCAGATGATAGCCGAGTTCTCGGAGGGGGCGATAGGGCGCGCCCTGCGCTGGGCGGAGACGCTGGCGGCTCCCGATCCCGAAGGCAAAAGCAAATCGGCGCAGGGCGAACTGGGTGCGCTCCAGAATCTGTTGCGCGTCTTCGCGCGGTTGGGCACAGCGTCGCTGGAAGAGGCGTTGCGTCTCGCCTACGATTTTCGCGAAGCGTGCAAAGCGTTGGAGGGCGGCGCCGAGGAACGCTCTACCCGCGCTGCCCTCGCGCTCGGATTAGAGTACCTCATCCAGTGGTATCGGGATAGCCTTGCGCTGGGCTATCCGAACGCCAGCTTGCGCTTCGCTTCCCATCGTTCGGAGATTGCTTCTCTTGCCAGACGATTCGCCGCCGCCGAACGCAGGCGCGACTTACAAACCCTCACGGAAGCCCGCCGCGCCATCTTGGGCAACGCGAATGCCCAAATCGTCACGGAGCATCTATTTATCCAGTTGCTACGGGCATAGCGATGCGCGCGCTCTGGGAGAAACTGATGGGAAAGCCTGCTTTGCATCCTGCGCGGTTGATTTTCGGGTTGGGCAATCCGGGCACACAGTACGCTTCGACGCGCCATAATGTGGGCTTCTGGACGGTAGACTTGCTTGCGGAGCGGCACGGAATCGAGCTGAAGACGCGACGCTATCAGAGCCAGCTCGGTCTGGGGGTGATTCAGGGCGTTCCCGTCGTGCTGGCGAAGCCACAGACCTATATGAACCTCTCGGGGGAGGCAGCGCGCGCGCTGCTGCACGCGTATCACCTGCAGCCTGAACAGATGCTGGTAGTGTTCGACGATATTTGGCTGGCGCCGGGCGTGGTGCGGGTGCGTGCCAAAGGCTCTGCGGGAGGGCATAACGGCATGAAGTCCATCATCAGCGCGCTGGGCACAGAAGCCTTCCCGCGCGTGCGTATCGGCATCGGGCAACCGCCTGAAACGATGGAATTAGCCGATTATGTGTTATCGCCCCCCGCGCCAGAGGAGCGTGCGTTGTTGCTGACCTCAGTTGAACGCGCCGCCGATGCCTGCGAAGCGTGGCTGACCGAGCCTATCGAGCAGGTCATGAGCCGATTCAATCGCCCAGAACCTTAGAACATAGAACCTTAGAACATCCAATTCATACTCGCGTCAAGCGAACGAGCGCGATAACTGTATTGGCTATACTGCGGATCCAAGTTCAGTTGCTCTCGGAACCGATAGCTCAGCACGAACGCCCAGTTGCGCGTGATTCGGTACTCGTAGCCGATATTGAACAGGGTGTCGCGCGAGGGCAGATACCCACGCAGGTGGGTGCGCTGAAACTCGGCGAACAGGTTCTGTTTGCTGCCCAGATCATAGGTAATTCGCGCGGAGAGACCGATTGGCTCTTGCGCGAAGTTGCCCAGCCCGCCCTGAAAGCCCTCGCCGAACGCGCTTCTGGTTTTCATCAGATAGAAGTTTAAGTTAATTGTCCAACGGTGCAGAGGTCCGATATCTGCGCCGACTGTTAGGAACTCGTTGCTGGAGTTGCCTGTCGCCGTGAGGAACTGCACCTGTTGTTTTGACCAGCTGGCAGAGAGCGCAAGCCATTCAAACGGCATAAAGCTCGCGCCTACCGTGAGGGACTCTTGCGCGCTGTTGGTTTGGAAATCGCCCAGCGAGCGGTTCTGGCTCCACTGCACATCGACGGAGAGCGTGTTGAGGGGCGTCCACTGAACCGTGAGGTCTTGCCCTTTGCCGCGCACGCCGTAGTAGGTGTAGCCGCTGAACATCGGTGCGCCCGACGAGAATCCGTTGCCGTCGTAGCCCACGCCCCACGGGTTGGTGGGAAAGTTGGTGGTTGGGGGGAGGGGTTTGCCGTGCTGCCGCGTGCGCAGGCGCGTATCGTTGAGGTTGAGCGCTCCCGAATCGCTGTCCCGCCAGCGGTAGTTGACGCTGAGGTTCGCCGACGGTCGCCACGAGACATCCACCGAATAGTCCAGCGAGCGCGTGTGCGTGTTGGTGGCGCCGCTTGCTTGGGCGATGTCGCTTCGCGCCGCCGAGCTGCGCAGGGTCAATTGCGTGTTGACCGTCCACTCCAGTTGGGTGCGCCAGCTGCGGATGCGATAGTTCAGGCGCGCGCCACCGCCAAGACTGCTGAACGCGTCGGAGTTGGACTGTTCGTAGCCCAACGAGAAGTTGAGGTTTTTCCATGTGCGGGCAAGACTCAGCGAGTCGCGGGACTGCGCGTTTCGACCGTTGCCTGTGCGCGTTGTGTTCGTGTTGCGATTGAGCGTGAACTGGAAGCCGTTTTGAGGGGTATGGGTGTAGGTGTAGCTCTGGATATCGGTGTCGGTGAAACTCGCGGCGAATGTGCTACTGAAGGGGTTGAGCGACGCGACGCGTAATCGGGTCAGGTTCATCTGGAAGTTGGAAATCGGGCTAAGGCGATAGTTGAGGTCGGTTTGGTAGCCGCGTTCGTTGCGGCGGAACCCGACCGATTCGATTCCGATAAACTCGGCGGGAATATTGCGATAGGTTGCGCTCAGGCTGAGGCGTCCGAACTCGAACTTGCCGGTCGCGGTGTGCGCTATCGCCTCGAGGTTGCTGCCCTGTGCCTGCGCCGTGCTGCGTGCGGCGTTCCAAACGATATTACCAACACGCCCCAGCGGCAGCGTGAAATCGATCCCCATCACCTCGCGGTCGCCTCCGATGGTGGAACTGGGGTCTGGGCGCGGGGTGTACTCCACCTGAATGATCAGCGTCTGGGGCATAAAGCGGGTAAAGTAGAAGCGGTAGGGCAGCACCTCGTCGAAGTAGTAGTCCACCCCTTCCACTTGGGGCACGCCTGCGACCGTGATAATCACGGGGTTATTCGCATCGCGTAATGGGGGGAACTGCAGATCGTAGGGCACGGTGGGCGCGCCGAAGCCGTAGAACTGCTCTTGGCGGCGGCGGAGGGGAGTGCGCGCCGTCGATCTCTGGGAGAGCATAGTAAGTCCGAGATTAACGCCGCGCCCCAGATTCGTTTCATAGCGCCAGCCCTCCAGAAGGCTGGGCGCGGAGTTGAAGGCGTAGGTCTCGTAAGTGACGACGATGGTGGAAGTGCGTGGAATAATCGTGCCGTCGCGGAAGCGCAGGATGCCCCCGAAGTAGTCGATGGTGTAGTCTTCACCACGCCGTTTCTCTACGCCGTCGACCTGCACGCGCTCGCTACCGTCCACAATCTGACTGCCTTGTAAGTAGTACGGTCCGGGGCTATCGTTGCCTTGGATTTGAATGGTGCGGGCAGCGGCTTTAGTCTCCGAACGGATATAGCGCATACGGCTATTACCCCACTGCGCGTGTGCTGTAGCCCCTTTGAGTGTACGGTTGAAGCCCACCAGCGGGTTCGAACTGCCCAACGAGGCGGTGATGTCGCCCCATTCCAGCGTGAAGTTTGGCGATTCGTAAGTGTAGGTGATTCGCGAATCGTACGGATTGCGGAACCGGCTATTGGTCCAGCGCCAGTCAAACGAGATGAAGCCGAGAAACTTATTGACGCGAATGGTCATCTCGGTGTTGTCGGTGATGCGTTGACCGCCTTGCCCAAAATAGTTCTGATCGCGGAATGCGGTGAAGTCGCCCTCCACTTGGTGGAGGTGGAAGCCTACGCTCTTGCGTCCGCTAATCGTGACCGTGCGCTGGACCTCTTGCTGCAGGCTCTCCCAGTCGCGTAGGGCTTTCAGAGCGTCTAAGGTGTTGCGTTTCTCGGTGCGGGGGCGTTCGCGCGGGCTGGACGGCGTCGTTTTTGGGGTGAGTGCCTCGTTGGGGATTGTGATTTGAGGAACCACGCCTGCAGGAGTCGGCATCGGAGGCAGGGTGACTTGGGCGTTCGCCCATGCACATAGGCTAAGCAAGGTTGTGGCGAGGAAACAGCGCTGGAGCGCCTTGATTCGGGACGCAGGAAAGCGTTTGGGTTGTTGCCCCAAAATGCGTGCGACGGCAGGAATGCCGTCGCACATGGGTTGCTGTGTTTGGTGGGATTCATGAGTTGCTACTCGATGGCGCATTCTCCTTCTTCGGCTCCTTGCGCGTGAGCGAAGCCGTGAGTTTCAGCTCGCTCGTTTCGCGCTCGAAGTCTTTCACTTCGGAGCCGTCCTTTTTGATCGGTTCGGTGGTCTGGTTCAGCGTGGCTTGCATTGTCATGCGTTGCACCAGCCCGTTATCGGGGTGATACCACATGGTCATCGTGCCTTTCATAACGCCTTTGGTGACGCGTGCGGCGGCGTCTTTGTCGGTCGTGGGCTGGTAGAAGGCATCCTGATAGACCTCGATAGGCTGCTCGAAGGTCTGGGTGATTTTGTGCAGTTTGACGCCGTTGTACTCTTCCATGCCCTCATAGCGTGCATTTATGGGAATTTTGAGTGCATCGTTACCGCCGCCGAAGGCGCGGGTGAACTGCCATGTGGCGCCATTGGTAAGCGGCTTATCGGGCAGCTCGGTGGGGAACAGCAGGGTCGCCATGTTGCGCGGGTCGAAGCCAGGTAGTTGGAACCCCATGAGCCCGCCACCTGATTGCAGCCCGTCGAGCTTGCCCGTCGGAGACACGGTGGCGGTGGAGTCGGGGATGACATTGCGCGCCATATCCAGCCCTACAGGGAAAGGCTGTCCGTTAAACTCGGCGTCAAACGCTTCCAAACCCGTTTTGACGGTCGCCTTGCCGTCCTCTCCGAGCTTATCCACCTCCATAAAGAGGGTCATGATGAGCTTCAGCGTCCCTGCCATGCCCGCTGCACCCGGAATGGGAAGGTTGCCGTTGAGCTCAACCGTTGCGTCGAATCGTTCGCGTTGCTTCTCGGTGAATTTGAACTGCAGATTCACGGCGTCTTGCGCCCAGAGGACACCTGTGAGCGCGCTTACTATCAGTAAACTCGCGAGTTTTCTCATAGCATCTGCCTCCTGCATCTGCATCGATAGGCGATAAGATTATACCTGCGTTTTTTGACGCATGAGGCGGTTTTTGGTTTTGCGAGAAGCCCTCTCGGATATTCAGTCAGGGCACACAACGCATAATCACGGTATGAACACTCAACCTACTTATCCGTTGGGCAAAAGCGGCTGTAGGCACTGCTCTCAACCCGCAGAAATCCCCACACACCTCTCGAATCCACTACCCAGCAAGGAGGTGAGAACCCGACGATACAAGAGCCAGAGTGGGTTGCGCCCTCCTGCCTTGCCCAGCCATTTTGAGGCGCGGGTGGCGCCAGCAGCCCTGCTTGTAGCAGGGCTGAACGGAAACGAATGCGCTTCCCAAACAAACCGCTTGGGGGCGATGGGGCGGCAGGAGGCGCAGTTTACGGCAAGCGCGCACTTGCCGTGCGAGGCTGCTCGGAAATTTGAAAAAATGTGCGGGCAGCCGGCGGTTATTAGCGTCTTCTGGGTCTTTTTGTCCCCTTTTGAACTCAAAACGCCTGTTTCGTTACCCCCCTAACAACCTCTTGCATCTGCCGAAAAAGTGTGTTATAATAGGGACAGGGCAGGTGTATAAAGCCCTGCCACTTTTAGAGGGAGGAGGTCTGAACGATGCGAGTAAGTTTCGTGCGTGGATTCGGGATCTTGTTGCTGACAGGTTGCACGCTTGCAACCCTGTGCGCCCAGAGCCTTGTCTGGCTGGGCACGCTCACGCCCACCGGTGGTAGCAGCGCTGCCTATGGCGTCTCCAACGACGGAATGATTGTTGTGGGACGGGCGAACGGCTGCGCCGTCGTGTGGAACCGCCAAACGAACACCTTGATACAGGTGTATTGCGATCGAACCTCGTTTGTGATGAGTGTTTCCGCCGATGGAAGCCGCGCGGTAGGGTTTGATGGAACCGTTGCTGGAGACCAGCGTGCTTTTATGTGGACGCCGACGAACGGTTTGCAGTGGTTACCCCCGTCGCCTAATTTCTGCTGGGCTGAGGACATCACCCCGTCAGGCTCCCACGCGGTGGGGAAAGGCACAGCCTCGTCAGGTTATATAGGTCCCACCGTTTGGGAGCTGAATCAGAACCCTCCTATCCCGCGCACCTACGCGGTGCCAGGAGATATGTATCTCGGAGAAGCCTATGGCATTTCCGACGATGCGCGTACAGTGGTCGCCTTCGGGCACGGCAACAGATGGGGCTACAAGGGGGTCGTGTTCCACCTGACCAACGGCAGCGTGGACTGGTGGGCGTTTCTCAATCCTGCTGCAGGACATTTCGGATGCGTTCCTCGGGAGGTTTCAGGCGACGGCGCCATTGCAGTGGGCAATACAGGCAACCTCTGGGGTGGCAGCTACTATCCCGTGATGTGGCGCGCTTCAAACAACTGGCAGCCTGAGCCTCTAAGGCACCTCGGGGGCAGCGCAGGTGAAGCGTTCGATATACGCGACGCCGTGATCGTTGGATTCTCTACGACCCCAAGCGGTCAGCGCCGCGCTGTACGCTGGAATGTAGCGACCGCGACCACACAGGTAGAGGATCTCAATCAGACCTACGCGGCGCTGCTCGGCAATGGTTCTGTCCTTACCGTGGCGTGGGGGCTTTCCCCGAACGGGCGGTTCATCGTGGGGTGGGGTTATAACGCCGCCACCAGACGCGACGAGGCGTTCTTGCTGGACACCTGGCGCACAGGCGACACGAATGGCGATGGGTGCATTGACGATAGCGACCTGCTAACGGTGCTGTTTGCGTTTGGAACGCCGGGCACAGGCACGTCCCGCCACGAGGACATCAACAAAGATGGCGTCGTAGATGACGCGGATCTGCTTCAGGTGCTGTTCAACTTTGGCGGCGGGTGTTAGCCCGTGCGTTTATGCCCCCTCTCCTGCGCGTTGGGAAAGGGGGCTAACAGTAGGGGCAGACCTGTGTGTTTGCCCCCCTGCAAAGGCGTGTCTGTGCCGTGCAAAGGCAATTTTCCCTGAAAAACCCTCCTACCCCCTTGACAAACGCCGAAAAATGTGCTATAATTAAGGCACTGGAAAACGCCAGCAATTTTACGAATGGAGGCTCAGTGATGAGCGGACAGACGCTCCGATGG
>NKPV01000270.1 GCA_002254605.1 Armatimonadetes bacterium JP3_11 | reverse complement strand
GCGTTTCACCCGCACATCGGCGATGTTGATGTTCGAGCTGCCTAAGATGGTTGTGATGTCCGCCAGGACGCCGGGGCGATCGAGTGTTTCGAAGCGCAGCATAACGGGGTAGGCGTGGTCTTTTTGAGGCGTCCATTCGATGTTCATCACGCGTTCCGGCTCTTTGTCTTCCAGGGCGCGCAGGTTGGGACATGAGGCGCGATGCACCACGATTCCCCGTCCGCGCGAGATGTAGCCGCGCAGTTCGTCGCCGGGCAGGGGATAGCAGCAGGTGGCGCGGCGGGTCATGTAGCCGTCGGCATCCTCGATTTGCATCGCGCGGATTTCGCGTCCTGTGGGTGCAGGGGCGGGCGTCGGCTCGGCGATGGGCGCGCTGGGCGACGCCGTACGCACGCGCTGAATCACGGCTTGCACGCTGGTCAACCCCTCGCCAATACTGGCGTACAGGTCGTCTTCCGTGCGGAAGTTCAACGCTTTCAGGGTTTCGGGCAAGGCGTCCTTGAACTGGGTGGGGTGAATACGCAGACGCGCGAGTTCGCGCTCCAGCAGTTCGCGCCCGTGCTGGATGAACTCGGCGCGTCGCGCCTCCCGAAAATAGGCGCGAATCTTGCTGCGAGCGCTGGAGGTACGCACGATTCCCAACCAGTCGTAGCTGGGCTGCGCGTTCGGGCGCGTCAGGATCTCCACCACATCGCCGGTGCGCAACTTGTAGTCCAGCGCGACAATCCGCCCATTCACCTTCGCTCCCACACAGCGGTTGCCCACCTCGGTGTGGATGCGATACGCGAAGTCCAACGCGGTGGCGCCCTCGGGCAAATCGATCAGGTCGCCGCGCGGCGTGAACACAAACACTTGGTCAGCGGTCATCTCCCGAAACACGCTGGTCAGGAACTCCAGATTGCTCTTGGCGTCGGTCAGGTCGCGGAGCTGTTGCTGGAGCGTGGGCATCTGGATGGGT
>NKPV01000081.1 GCA_002254605.1 Armatimonadetes bacterium JP3_11 | reverse complement strand
TATGTAGGCGGGGGCGATTCAATCTCTGTCGGAACTTGTTTGAAAGCGTTGTGCTGGGGAGCTACGCGGAGTACCTCAAAATCAACGCGCGGGTGGCGCGAGTGCATGTGTTCCCGTTGGAAGCGTTGAGCGACCTGCGTGGGGCGTTCGTGGAGCCGCTGGCGTGCGTGCTGCACGCATGGCGCTTGCTGGAACCGTTGCCGGGCAATCGCGTGTGTATTCTGGGCACTGGGGCGATGGCGTACCTGCACCTGATGGAGGCGAAGGCACGCGGCTGCGATACAGTGGTCGTCGGGCGACGCCCCGAACGCTTAGCACTGGCGCAAGAGCTAGGCGCGGACGCGACTCTGCCGTTTGAGCAACTGGAGCGGCTCCCTGCGCTGACGGATGGCGGCGCTGATGTGGTGATTGAAGCCACAGGCGCAAAAACCGTTTGGGAACTCGCGCCCAGCCTTGCTGCCCCAGGAGGCAAAGTGTTGCTCTACAGCGGACTGGCAAAAGGGGAAACCGTCAGCGTGCTTGCCGAACGCTGGCACTACGACGAACTCACGATACTGGGCAGCTTTCACTTCACCACGCAAGACGCCCTGAACGCTCTGCAACGCCTGCGCCAACCAGAGTTTCCCGTGGAACGCCTGATTACGGACACACGCCCCCTGAACGAAATCGTGCAAGTATTCAAACAGCTGGATCGGGGCGAAGGGATTAAGTATGCGATTGTGCCGTGACAAATGGGGCAGTAAAAATGGGGTATAATAAGATTGCTTGAAGGAGGGCGTGATGAGACGCTTTGTGGCCGAGAAAGGAGACCTTGTGGAGATTGATCGATCGATTCTGGACACGCTGGAACAACTCTTTCATCAAGCAAAGCGCTTTTTCCAGCGAAAAGGGTTGAACGAGCAGGACGCGGAAGACTGCGCCGCCGAGGTGCGCCTGTACCTGCTTCATCGCACGCAGCAAGGTGCAACCCTCTCTAAAAGCTACTTCTTTGCTGTGCTGCGTGGCTGCTACGCGGACTTCGTGGCAGCGCATACTGAAAAGGTTGCCTTTATTTCATTAGATAATGTCAAAAATATATCGGGGGGGGCGAAGAAGACATCATACTGCTCACTCTCCAAGTACGCAGCGCGTTGGAACAACTTAGCGAAGCCGACCGTGAACTGCTTCTGCTCCATTATGAAGAGGGGTACACACTTGCGGAGTTAGCCGCGCACTGGAACTGCTCCCCTGAATGCCTCCGTCAACGCCTGCACCGTGCCCGTGAACGCCTCAAACGCCTTCTGAAGTGAAAAAACGGGGGAATTTCCCCCCAATTTTCGTTGTCCCCCGTCACGTTTTGGAGGTTTTGGGGGATTCATAAAGTGCGATTCGTCCTTATAGGAGGTCTGAAGGCGATGCGCATCAAACAATGGCTTATTCTGATAGGACTGATGGCACTGACGCTTGGGGTTAGCTTTGCCCAGATCCCAACTTTGGTGCTGGTCAACGGTGATGTGAACGGCGATAATGTGGTGGACGATACAGACCTATTAGCCGTGATGTTTGCTATGGGGCAGTCGTGTCCATCGGGCTGTCCCGAAGACCTGAACGGCGATGGCACCGTGGATGACACCGACTTACTCATTGTGATGTTCAACATAGGCACGGAAGGTGCGCCTGCGTTTGCAGGGGCGGTTCAGACGCCTCAGGGTGCCTTTTCCACCGTGATTGCACTGCGATTAGGCGATTGGGTAGGGTCGGCTCAGGCGGTGAAGGTTCAGCTGAAGCCTGTGGGCAGCGAAGGCGATGCAAGTGTGCCGATTTACGAGTGGACTTTTTCGGTGGGTGGTTCCGACACGCAAGTGGAGCTAACCAATCTCCCTGCAGGGGTGTACACGGTGCGGGCATTTTCCGCCGTGGCGGGTCGCTGGCTGCGGACGAATGGTACAATAATCACTGAGGTGCCGTGGATTTTCGCGGCGCCGACAGGAGCGAATAAGGTGACGGTCTACTGGGATCCTGTGCCAGGAGCGACGGGTTATCGGGTGCGTTGGGGCACGGCAAGTGGGGTGTATCCGAATGTGTCTTCGGTACAGCCTGCGGATGCGCGGAAGCTAAGCATCACGGGTTTAGCTACTGAGCAAGAGTACTACTTTGTGGTAGAGGCGGCGTATAACGGGGTGTGGGGACCGCCTTCGGAGGAGGACAGAGCCGTGCCCCACGCAGGCGCGATACCATGGGATAGCGAGGATGTCAATCGAATCATCCCCGCAATCCGTCAAGCATTGGGTTACCCGTTCGGCGACCTGAGTGTATTGTCTCCCGAGGGGCGGTACTACACAGAAATCAGTGGTGAAGGTCGTCAAGCTCGAGCCACTGCACCATTTGTTTTCAACGAGTCGGCTAGCACAATTGAAACAGTGGACGGCCTTTTGCTTCAACCCACGCAGCGCGTAGGAAAAGATCATACAGGTCCTTACCGCCGAGTGAGAACGAGCGAGCCCTCGCAAAGTATAGGAGCGCGAGGACGCTTCTTTATCCCTCCTCCCAGAAATCCTTCCTTTAATATTTCCTACATTCATGTCAATCCAGCTACACATTCTTCCACGAGAGACACTCCGCATGTCTACTTTGGGATTGCTTTCGGGAATGTAGACATGGAGGGTGGCATCGCTTTTCACCCCGCGGGGCGGGGAAATAGAAATCGCCAGACAGGTGAAGAATATGGTGTGCCTGCCTACGACCGATGGATTCCTTATCTAAAGGTTCGAGAAGGGAAAGACGAACGATACTTTCCTATCGTAGGCGATCCAAATAATCCCAAGAGCCATATTCGGTATGACCAGCTGGGGCAAGAAGCCTATTACGGATTCTATGTTGACCTCGAACTGCTACCTATTGGGCGTGATAAGATAACTCAACTGCATGTGATAGTGTATCGAGTGCTTTTGGGCGAGCCTGAGGAGTATGTCTTGGAGCATCTTTTCGTAGCTCGTGCGCGTGCCGTGCCCAACACAGGAGTTAGGGTTCGGCGAGTAGTTTCTATTGCTCAAAATGGCATAGGTGAAAATGACCCGCTTGGCTACCGATTGGGTGGTTCCTATCTGCTCAACCTCGGCGTTGCCTACCAGCCACTTTTCGATATTCAGGATCTCTATCCCGTGATGCAGGTCTACCGTCAGGGTGGCTGGCAGTGGTGGACTCCGGACATAACTGATGAGGTGCGAAACTTTCCTAACAATACGATTGTAAGGGCGAATTATCTTCAGCAAGAGCGATGGTATCGTGAAAGAACTGTCTCGATTGATCTGAGGTGATCCTAATGTTATTGGCTCAAGAGCTATCTACGGAACAGGTACCTCCTATTTGCTGGGAAGAGATGCAACCTATTCGCAAGACGCCGCTGAACGAGAATGATTACTACCGCCCACCCGACTGGTACGAGCTGCGCTCCTACAGGCTCGAAAAAGGGCAGATCACTTTCAAAAAACTGTTTATTATCGGAGATATGGAGTTCCGTGACGATGGTTTTTCACCTGACTACCGCTATTACTACATGATTGGCGACCGTACCTATCTCGGTGAGATCGGCAAGCCTAAGTTCCGGAAACTCTCGGAGGTCGGCGAGTATTACCGGTGTCGGTTCTCCCCTAACAGCCGTTATCTGGTCGGTCAAAACTTGGTGGATGGCTCCCTGAGGTGCTTTGAGGTACAGCACGAGAAGCAGTGGTCTCTTACAGAAGAAGAGGTAAGCATTTTCGGTTGGTATCCCGATAGCCGTCGGGTGTGGTATGGCGTCGTGAAAAGCAAACGCCCTAATTTCCAAGTGACTTACTATGTTCAGGATGTAATCACTCGCCAGCATCGTCGCTTGACGCATCGGGAGGCGCAACAGATCCACAGCCGTTGGGATTTGCTGAACCCACAATTTCGGCTCGCATATCCTCTGGATCAGGGCAACAAGGTGTATGCCTATTCGCGGGATAATCGGATGCGCTTGAAGGTGACCCCGTTTGAAGTCCTACGAAACGCGCGCGATGCGTGGGATGATCGGCCCGATATCTACTTGGAGTGGCGCGAGGGACGCTCTCAGTTATTGTTGAGGTCGCAGGAACACCCGTGGGGGCGGGTCTTTCCTCAAGATGTATCGTTGGATGGTCGGTGGGTGCTGTTTATCGGAGCGCGTTTTGTTCCAGTGGAACCCGACCTCAAACGGTTCTATCCGCAAGATGAAAAACGGCTCGATTTTGAACTCGTATTGATTGAAACGACGAGTGGGAAGAGACTCTACCCCCTGCAGGGGAAGCGGAGGGTGTATCCTGGGTTCTGGCCGCCACTCTCCCAAATCTATAGGTTTGGAACTGACTAATTTGGACTTTGAACAATGGTCGGTGGGTGCTTTTAGGTTGCAACAAAGTGTGCCCCGCTGGTGCGAAATGGACACACGCCCCCTGAACGAAATCGTGCAAGTATTCAAACAGCTGGATCGGGGCGAAGGGATTAAGTATGCGATTGTGCCGTGACAAATGGGGCAGTGAAAATGGAGTATAATAAGATTGCTTGAAGGAGGGCGTGATGAGACGCTTAATGATGTTGAGCTTTGCGCTTGTGCTGGGTCTCCAACTGTCCCAGCCCCAGTCGTTTCGGTTGCAACTGGAAGGACTGCCTCGTAGTATTGTCTCGATAGACGGTTCCAGCAGCGGCAACTGGTTGGCGATTGTAGCATCGGCGTATGATGACGACGGCTATTTGAAACTGTGGAACCTTGTTGATGACAAGTCTTACACCCCGCTCATCCTTCCCCAACACGATTTGACCAGCGCGCGTTTTGTGCCGAACCGTGAAGTGTTTGCGATGCTGGGGCAACTGTCTCCCCTGCGTGTGTTTGAGTATCGCACGGGATGGCAGCCAATGGCGCAGTTTAGCGTCGCGGGGCGTACGATGGCAGTCGCTCCCGACTTCGCAGCGGTGGCAGTCGCTGATAGTTCGGGGCGGATAAGTGTCCTGGATGGGGTTTTCCTCCAGTCCTTGGCGCAGGATCAGGGCTGGCGTCCCCAGCTGGCTTTTGCACCTGATGGCTCGCTGTTGGCGACCGCGGGCGCGCGAACGGGCGGCGGCTCTGTGCGCTTGTGGGACACTTCCAACTACAACCTGCAGGTCGAACTGCTCACGCCGTTTGAATGCATCTCGGTTGCCTTCTCGCCGAATGGGGCGTATCTTGCTGTGGGCGGTGTCGGGGGCGAGCTACGGCTCTATCGCTTGGTAGACTACGCCTATGCACAGGTGCAGGCTCATGCAGGGCAACTGACCGCGCTGCAGTTCACCTCCGATAACACACGCATCGTTTCCGTCGGGCAGGATGGCTTTATCCGCGTTTGGGATGTGCCGAGCCTTGCTCTCCAAGGGGAGCGCGCTACAGGGTATCCTGTGCTGAGCCTGTTCGTCAGCCCCGATGGGCAGTTCGCGTACACAGGGGGTGTGGACGGTCAAGTCGATCGCTGGCGGGTAGCGACCTTGCAACTTGAAAGGGAACTAACGCGGCGCTGGCGGGTTTCTGGCTTCCGCGCGGGTACGCGCGAGGTTTGGGTAAGTGATGGCGCTCAGACCCGTGTGTATGATGGGCAAGGGCAACCGGTGCAGCAAATTCCCCTACAAGGCATCTTTTCCCCCGATAAGCAATGGGTGATCACTCAGAACGGTGTGGTGCGAGTCAGCGATGGACAGGTGATGCTCAGTGGCGTCTCCGAGGGCGTGTTCTCACCCGACTCGCGCTATGTGTTGGTGCAAGAGGCGGGTTCAATCGCTGGGTATCGCACCGATACATGGACTCGCCTGTGGCAAGCGTCGCACACTATCTACTTCCCGCGTGTTCGGTTCAGCCGTAACGGTGAATACTTCACGGGAGAGAACGCGGTGTACGCGACTGCCTCGGGGGCGCGACTGCGCGGCTATGAGGCAGATTTCGTGGAACTGAATGACGACGGTACTAAGGTGGCGATCGTTCGCGACGAGTCTCCAGACTTGCACATAGAGCTGCGTCGAACGGCGGATAACACACTTTTATGGCAAGCGGATTACGCAGCGCCTTTATCCCAAGGGGTCTATGATGCTGTGTTCGCTGGCGATGGGCGTTATCTGCTGGTCTGGACAGGCGGGCATGTCTTCAGCATCGATGCTTCGACGGGGCAGCTCGTATCGCAGACAAGCGCACCTATTGTGCCGCGCGGAATATCCCGCTTGCTGCTCACGCCCGACACCTACCGCGTGCTAATTCCCCACGATTACGAACCGCATGCGTTCCGAGTCTTGCCCGTTTGGCGTTTTGGTTCCGACCGTTGGCTCTACGCTGCGCCTGCAGGGCACACAATCACGGATGGTGCGTTCTCTGACGACGGTACAGCGCTGCTGGTTCAAACAGAGGACTCCAGCGTGTTCGTTGTTGCCGTGGGGCTAACGGGCGATGTAAACGGCGACAACTGTGTGAATGATGCGGACCTGCTTGAGACGCTGTTCCGTTTCGGGCAAAGCGACGCACGGGCTGACCAGAACGGCGACGGTATCGTGGACGACGCCGATCTGCTGCTGGTGTTGTTTAATTTCGGCAACGGTTGTTAGTAAAGGGTAATCGGTTCGGGGAGGCATCCTGTTGTTTTGGGGGGGGCTCCCTGTCCCCTTATCACATAGTGGTGCTGATACTCTGTGAGCGTGCGTTGACCGATGCATGATTTCCATGAGGTGTTGCGGAGTCGTTTCGGTTTCCCTGCCTTTCGGGATGGGCAGGCGGAGGCGATTCAAGCCGCGTTGGAAGGCAAGCGTGTCCTGCTGGTACAGCCGACTGGCTGGGGCAAGAGCCTCGTGTACCAGATGATTGCTGCACTGAGGGGATTGACACTGGTTTTTTCGCCTCTGCGTGCCTTGATGCGCGACCAAGTGCGCCAGGCAAACGAACGGTTTGGGCTACGCGCCGATACCGTAAACTCGGATATGGACGAGAGTGCCCAGCGGGTGGCACTGGAACGCGCAGCACGAGGCGATTTGGACCTACTCTACATTGCGCCTGAACGCCTACAGAACTCTTTATGGCAAGAGTTCCAGAGTCGGCTACCTATCCGTGCCGTGGTGATAGACGAAGCGCACTGTGTATCGATGTGGGGGCACGACTTTCGTCCGGAATATCGTCGCATTGTGAATTTAGTGCGTTTACTTCCGGGTGAAGTGCCCGTGGTTGCCGTCACGGCTACTGCGACCCCGCGTGTGGAGCAGGATGTGCGAACGCAGATTGGCGAGCCGTTCCTGTTGCTGCGTGGCAACCTGATGCGTCCCAACCTCCATCTGCGCGTGATTATGACCGAGAGCGAGGCACATAAACTCGCGTGGCTGGCGCACCTGTTGCGGATACTGCCTGGCAGCGGTCTTATCTACACCGCCACGCGCCACTCCAGCGAAATTGTTGCCCAGTTCCTACAGATGCACGGTTTCCCTGTACGCTACTACCACGCAGGACTGGCTGATGAGCGTCCCGAGTTGGAACATCAACTGATAACGAATCAGCTCAAAGCCTTAGCCGCCACAAACGCGCTGGGCATGGGGCTGGACAAACCTGACCTGCGATTTGTGATCCACTACGAAACGCCTGGATCGCCGCTGCATTACTATCAGGAAATCGGGCGTGCGGGGCGCGACGGGCAGGTCTCTTATTGTATTTTGCTGGCGCATCCGGATGATCTCGAGACTCAACGTGCCCTCATCCAAAGCAATCGCCCGCCCCGCGAGCAGTATCAGCGCATCTACAGCCTGCTGCAAAACCGCCCCATGCGTGAACGCGAACTGATGCTGGAAACGGGCTACGCCCAAACCACCACCCGCACGATACTCTACGATTTGCAGGATCAAGGCGCCATCACCCGCGATACCCAGCGCTACTATCGTGCGGTGAGCAACCAGCCCTTACAGTTCGACAATTACGACGCGCTCTACGAGGCGAAACTTACGGAGTTGCAATCCATCGCGGACTACTGGCACACCCGTGAGTGTCGAATGCTCTATCTATGTCGGTTTTTGGGCGACACCCAGACAAGAGCGTGTGGTGCGTGCGATGTTTGCACAGGCAATCGGTTGCCCCAGCCCGACGAAGCCCTGATTCGGGCTGCCGAGGCTTTCGCGTTCCATCCGCCGCTCAACATTGGCGCGGTCTATAAAGGAGAGCCTGTGTACGCAGGGGGAATCGCGCTCAGTTTTTATGGGCGCACTCCTGTCGGTGAAGCGATTCGCCAGTGCAAGTATGGTGCGCCGAAAATGCCTTTCCCCGATTGGCTGGTTGATGCGAGCGCTGCACTGATTCGGCAATCGTTCCCTACCGCCGAACTGCACGGTGTTGTGCCAATTCCGTCCACCATTAGCAGTAGTCTCGTAGAGGATTTTGCGGTACGGTTGGCGGGGCGGTTGGGCATCCCGATACGCTGCGTACTCCAAAAAACTCGCACCACCCTCCCCCAAAAGGACTTCACAAACACAGTGCAGAAAATCCAAAATATCGAAGGGGCGTTTGTGGCGACTCAGACGGTGCCGCAGAAGAACTTGCTGGTGGTCGACGATGTGTTCGATTCCGGCGCGACGCTCAAGGAAGCGGGTAAAATTCTCAAACAGGCAGGGGCTGGCAGACTGTATGCGTACTGTATTGCCCGCACCCGACATAGGGGCGACCTATGAAACTGGAACCACGCGAGGATTGGGTCTACTGGGTTCTGTTGGCGCACTATGCGTCCACTGATACGCGCAAACGATACTGGAAGGAGCGCCCCGACGATCTGCATGCGTTCCTGCGTGCGCAGCCCGAATGGAACGAACTGGAGCCAAAACTGGTACAGGAAGCGATGCTTTTGAACGCCTTGAGTGAGCAAGGGGGGAGTCTGATTACCCTCGCCGACGCCGAATATCCCCAATCGCTTCTCACGCCAGCAACCTTGCGCCCGCCTTTGGTACTCTACGCGCTGGGTGATGTGAGTATCCTTGCGGAGTCGCCGTTTGTTGCCTTTGCTGGCTCACGCAACGCCTCCGAAACTGCGATACAGGAGACCCGACGCCTTGCGGGAGAGATCGTGCAGGAGGGGTATCACACGATAACGGGCTTCGCCAAGGGGATAGACGCCGTCGCGGCTCAAACTACGCTGGAGCTTGGAGCGAAGACCATAGGCGTCCTGGCACAGGGACTGCTCCACCGCCTCACGCAGCAACTGGCGCGTGAGTTTATGCACGCTCTCAACGAAAATCGCCTGCTTTTTCTATCGGAGCTCCATCCGAACTCCCCATGGTCAGGCCGCTTCGCGATGATGCGCAACCGAATCGTGGCAGCGCTAGGCGATTTTCTCATCGTTGTGGAGTCTGGTCCCGAAATTAGCCACCGCGATGGCAAAACCGTGCAAAGCGGTACCTTCGAGTGCGCCAAGACTGCTCACCAAATCGGGCGTCGCGTGTACACGCTGGATCTCCCTGCTGAAGGCAACCAACAGCTGTTAGCGCGGGGCATCGCGACACCCTGGGACAACCCGACGCCACCATCCCCGCCCGTGCAGGGCGTGCTCTTTGAGTAAAAGGTGTCTTGTCCCCTTGGGGAAAACGCCGCGCTATCGCGTGCCACTGCCACACCAGAGACCGCAGTACCATGCTATAATTGTGTATCACACGATAGGGAGGTATTCCACGATGCCGTGGTATGTACGCATGGGACAACTGCCGCCGAAACGGCATATCCAGTTCCGCCGACCCGATGGCGGACTGTATGCCGAGGAGGTGTTGGGCACCGAGGGCTTTTCTGGCATTCAGTCGATTCTGTATCATTACTACCCACCGACGCGCGTGAAGGAGTTTCATACCTGCTACGCGCGGAATATTGAGCCGATTGAGGAACCGGTTTTGCAGCATCGCCATTTCCGCACGGGCGAGATGCCTCCATCGGGCGACGCCATTACGGGGCGCGTGGAGCTGATGTTCAACGAGAATGTTATCTTCTCTGTGGCACGCCCCATCGAGCAGATGGACTACTTCTACAAAAACGCCGATGGCGATGACCTGATATTCGTACACGAAGGTTCAGGGAAGCTGGAGTCGCAG
>NKPV01000300.1 GCA_002254605.1 Armatimonadetes bacterium JP3_11 | reverse complement strand
CGATAGACCAGTGCCCCAAGCCGGTGGTAGGGCGCATTCACGGCGCGGCAATCGGCGGCGGCGCAGGACTGGTCGCCGTGTGTGATCTCGCTGTCGCGACCCCCGAAGCGCGGTTCGCTTTCAGCGAGGTGAAACTCGGTTTGATCCCTGCCGTGATTACGCCCTATGTATTGCGCAAAATCGGCTATGGGCACGCCCGCGCCCTATTTATCTCGGGTGAGCGATTCGACGCGGAGACCGCACTGCGTATCGGCTTAGTGCAGCGCGTTGTGAGTGCAGAGCAGCTGGATACGGAGATCAATGCCGTCGTGGAGAACCTGTTGCAGAACGGTCCGAACGCCATCGCGGCGGCGAAAATGCTCCTCCATGCCTCGATGGTGCTTCCTGCCGACGAGCTGCGCTCGCTAACGATTGCTCGCATCGCAGAGCTGCGTGTGAGCGACGAAGGGCAAGAAGGCATTCGCGCCTTCCTTGAGAAACGG
>NKPV01000094.1 GCA_002254605.1 Armatimonadetes bacterium JP3_11 | reverse complement strand
GGGCTTGCAACAGGGCTTGCAACAGGGCTTGCAACAGGGCTTGCAACAGGGCTTGCAACAGGGCTTGCAACAGGGCTTGCACGCGCTGCAGTCGACGGTGATGCGCGTGCTGCGGCGTCGGTTTGGCGAGGATGCCGAACGGGTACGAGAGCTGTTAGCCCAAGTAAACTCGGTGAGTATACTGGAGCAGCTGCACGAACTTGCTCTGGATGTTCCATCGTTGGAGGCGTTTGAAGCCCAGCTGCAGGCTGCTCGGGAAGCGCAGGAGCAAGTGTTCGAGAGCGAGGGCGCGCCGTCGCAAGACGATTCCTGAACGAACGCGCACGCCTGCAAAACCGTCGCCTTTGGAACACCACTCGTCTACTCTGCGCTTATTGTGGGGCATCCAACCGCAGCGCGCCACTGCATTACCTTGTTCGCTATCTCCATAACAGGTCCATAAGAATTGGCTCATATTTGCGCCGCAGCGTGGCGTTTGCATAGCCAATCCAACCTACCGGCGCTCGAATATCGAGCGGCGCACGCAACGGCTCACCCTGTAGGTCGGTAATCTGCACGCCCAACTCCTGGGCAATCAGCGCGGTGCATATGTCGTAGGGATGGCAAGTGAGGGACACAATAGGCGGTCCCAGTCGCGCGAACGCCCACGGACGCAAATCTGCAATCAATCGGTCGCGCCCACTCATCAGTTCGAACAGCTGTCCTCCCGTGGAGGCATACTGGTCTTCGAATACCAAAGGATTCACGCTCTCCCCCAACGCCCGCATCCAGAATTCCGATTCCAGTTCTACGATGTGCCGCTTACCCTCGGGAAACAGTTTCACAAACGAGGCAAAACCATGTTCCAAGCTCTCAGCGCGGCTGGGAACAAGCGTCGTGGGCTGAATCGCGCCGGTGAGCATGTTGTGGAGCTCGGCATGGACCCCTTGTCCGCGCACCGCCCAGAGATGAAATGCAAGGTACTGCCGCGTGGTGGGCAACTCGGTCTGCATCGCCAACAACACATGCTCTAAGGTGGTCTCGCGTCCGAAGTTGGGGGCAATCGCGCTTAGCAGCCACGCACTGCGCTTGTCGTACATCAGCGGGCGCGTGCCGTCGATAGGGTCGACGATCAGCAAAAACTCCGCCTCACGCGCCGAGGCGCCCTCGGGCAAGGGGTACCAGCCGTCGTCGCCGATACCCTCCGCGATGAGTACAAACGGCGACTCCTGTGCCCACTCCCGACAGAGGTCAATCAGCAGTGTTTCGAGATGCGCATCGAGGGCGTACTGGGTGTCGCCCCCCGCCTCGTGGCTGACCTGCGCCAATGCAGCAGGGTTCTGAGTACGCATGTGACGATAGAGATGATCGCGCATGCGCAGATGCAGCTGGCGCAGGCGATTCTGATAAAAACTCATCTCCCGACTGAGCAACAGGCTCATGACACAGGGAGTGTACCTCAAGGGTAGGGTATAATCGATTCAAGATGATGACTCACTCCAATGTAGGCGATATTATTAAAATCGATGGCTCCTATGGCGAAGGCGGCGGGCAGATATTAAGGACAGCGTTAGCCCTGTCGATGATTACGGGTCAACCCGTTGAGTTTTACAACCTGCGTGTAAAGCGTCCCAACCCGGGGCTGCAACCCCAGCATTTGACCGCAATTCACGCCGCCGCGACGGTCAGCAACGCACGGGTAGAAGGTGCAATCATTGGCTCTACCGAGTTGCGTTTTGAACCGAGCGAAGTTGTCGGGGGCGAGTTTTTATTCGATATCGAGGACATTTCGGGGCAAGGCTCGGCAGGCGCAGTGGCGCTGGTGGCGCAGACCGTGCTGATTCCCCTCGCGCTTAAAGGGCAATCGGCGAAGATTACGCTGATGGGCGGCACGCATGTCGGCTGGAGCCCAGGTACGGACTATCTGGAGTATGTCTATATTCCGGCGTTGCGTCATTTTGGTATAGAAGCGCGGATCGAGACACTGGAAGCGGGCTTTTATCCTCGCGGCGGTGGGCGCGCTATATTGTATGTAGAGCCAGCGCAACTACCGCTCCAGCCCATCGATTGGCGCGAACGCGGCAAACTTAAACGCGTGCGCCTCGTCTTTACCTTGTCTAATTTGCCCGAGAGCATCCTCAGGCGTGGCGACCAAGCGGCGGAAACGCTTATCGGGCTCATGGGGCTGCAGCCTGAGTTTGTGCATCGAGTGTTGCCTTCGCGTGGGTTTGGGCTGTCCGCAACGCTCGCCGTGGAAGCCGAGCACGGCTATGCAGGATTTATTCGGCTCGGACGGCGCGGCGTCGCTATCGAGCAGGTCGTGGAAGAGGCGTGGAACGAGTTCACCGCATGGGCGAAAACCCGCACCGCGGTCGACTACTTCCTGTCTGACCAGCTCATTTTGCCCGCGCTATTTGCCAATGGCTCCAGCACTTGGACGACCCACCGCGCCACCAGTCACCTGCGCACGCTGCTCTGGCTCGTGCCGCAACTCATCAAAACCGGCGTGGAACTGACCCAGCTGACAGACGGGAACTACATGGTGCGCATTTTGCCCGGCGAAGAAAACATCAACATCGCCACGAACGGCAGGGCGTCACACATCGACGAAGAATCGGAGCCGCCAAACCTCTGAATCGCGCTCCAGACGTAGCCCGTGATAGGTGACCGACTTCACGGGCGCGCCGTCCCACTCCAACTGCTGCGGCTCTATCGGACGATAATGCGCCTGCGCGTGGAGCCGCCAACGTCCTGCGTGCTCCTCTACCGCCACCTCACTATAGCGGCTAAACAACCGATGATACACTTCGAACTGATACACCAACTCGTTAAGCCACTTGACCATCAGCATCTCCAAGTCGGGCGCGGTGAGCTCGATTACGACTTGCTCGGTTGGGGGGTAGGCATCGGGATTAATCATCAGTCGGAACAGCCCACGCGCAGCCGTTTCGAACAGTTCTGGCAAATCGTTCGCCTCCACCTCCAGCCCCTTGTCCGCCGTATGGTCTAAGATGTGGAACTTGCCCATCGTACTGGGAAGTATACCTGCTTGCAGTTGTGGTATAATTGGGTTCAAGCAGCGTTGCTCGTGGTGGGATATGACGCTCGGCGAGGGGGCTGATCGGCTAAGGGAGTGTCCACTATGATGATTCTCATGAAGCGTGAAGCGACGGAAGAGCAGATTCAAGCGGTATGCGAAGCGATTCACGAGCATGGCTTAGAGTCGCTAGTGTTGCCCGGCGGTCAGCGTGTGGCAGTGGGCATCCCCAGCGCGATACCGCCTGAACTGCGCCCTGTGCTGGATCAGCACCTATCGGCGATGGATGGCGTGGATCAGGTAATCCACATCACGCGCCCTTACAAGCGTGCTTCCCGGGATTTTCATCCCCACGATACGGTGGTGCGCATCGGAAATATAGAGATCGGGGGCGGACGATTTGCCGTGATGGCGGGTCCGTGCGCGGTCGAGAGCTATGAGCAGACTTTGGAAGCCGCCAAGGCGGTCAAAGCCGCAGGCGCACAGATTTTGCGTGCAGGCGCGTACAAACCCCGCACCTCACCCTACTCGTTTCAGGGGCTGCAGCGCGAGGGGCTGGAAATCCTCCGTGCCGTGTCGCAGGAAGTAGACATCCTCACGGTCAGTGAAGTGATCGACCCGCGCGATATGGAGACGGCGGCGGAATACATCGATATCGTGCAGATTGGCGCGCGTAATATGCAGAATTTTCCGCTGCTTATCGCTGCGGCGCAATCGGGCAAGCCAGTCTTGCTCAAACGTTCCCCCAGTGCAACCATCGACGAGTGGCTCGGCGCCGCCGAGTACCTGCTCACGCATGGCAACGAGCAAGTGATGCTCTGCGAGCGCGGGATTGTCCCACTCGATCGCGCCTATGTGCGCAACACGCTGGACATCAACGCCGTGCCCGTCATCAAGTATCATTCGCACCTGCCGATTATCGTGGATCCAAGCCATGGGATAGGGCATGCGCGTTATGTGCCCTCCATTGCGCTTGCGGCGGTGGCAGCAGGCGCCGATGGGCTAATTATCGAGGTGCATCCGCACCCTGAGCGCGCCCTTTCGGATGGTGTACAGTCGCTGAACCCAGAAGCGTTTGCGCAACTGATGGCGCAAATCAGTGCGATTCGCGCCGCACTGGCACCCCTAACGGGGAAGTAAATCCGTTTTTCAAGAACTCAGAAACCTAAAAAGGCTACAACGGCGTGCATGCCCGTTGTAGCCTCTTGCCTTGGGTGGGAACTGGACTGTTTTAACCGCTCAAATAGATGTCGGGACCCAGCGGCGGGCACTCGAAGTTATCCGCGCCGCGTTTGCGCAGATGCACGCCGTACCACACGACCAGGTCTTCATTCAGCGTGCGCTCGCCGTTCACATACTGCATTAGGTTGGCGAAGGAGCCACCACTGCCAATCATCTCGGCGGGTGCGCTGCCGTTGTATTTCGCTTTGAGAATCCACACATCGCCGTCGCCGATGCTGCGGGTCTCAAAGAACCCATCTTTGGCATTGGGCACGATCTCGGCGGTGAAGCCGGTGCTGAGTTTGCGCACACGCCAGCGCGGATTGCGGTTGGGCCAGCGCAGGCGCATCGCCTCGATGCGGATGGGTTGCCAGTTCTCGCGCCGGGCGCCGCGCGGCGAATCGGTCTCCTCCACGACCAAGCCGCCCACGCCATCCAGTGCGAAGTGCAAGCGCCAGTAGCCGTTGTGGAGGCGACCATAGCAAACGCAACTGCTGTCGGTGTAGCCGTACTGGAAGCGTGGCTTGAGAATGCCCGCACGATGGAACCGCCAGCCCGTGATGTAGCGGTACCAACCCGCAGAGCACTCGGTAATCAGCAGAATCTCCTGACCGCCTGGCTCCTCGTGGATGCCCACCCCTCTAAAGTTGCCCAAGTCGTTGCTATCGTCGCAGATGGTAATCGCGCGTGTGCCGGGGTTGGCAAAGCGAAGCCCGTTCCCCAGATCGGTGCCCGTACATTTGAAGCAGGTCTCGCTGTAGAGCCAATCGCGATAGGGTCCACACGCGTTGCCATCGTAGAACACATTTAGCACGGGCATGCCGCCGCGTTTGAGTACCATGCGGTCATTGAAAAACACATCGGCGATTTCCACGCCTGCGCCGTAGCTCTGTCCATCCCCTGTACTGGCGCTGGGACGGCGCACCAGCATGCTCCACACGGGGCTGCTTGCGGGCCACGCGAGCGCTTGCCATGCGCTTCCGCCCACACTGCTGCAACTGCCCTGCGAAGGCGGTCCACCACATGCCGCCGGGAAGAAGTCGCTCTCCGCCGTGCCGTAGCCAGCCACACGCGCGTCGGTCATGTCAATCAGAAAGTGCCCGATCTCGCCTTCGCGCCCGCTGCCGCGCTGGAAGTGAAGCAGCACCGACACCAACCGATGGCTCGGTACAAAGTTCGGGAACGGGTCGATGCGCCCCCAGCTGCTTTCGGGTGCGGCTTCCGTAATCACCGGCGGCATGCCGGGCGAGCAGTAGCCGACGCCTCGGCGCAACGGCTCGCCGTATTTCGGATCCGCCGCCAGAATCTGCACGGCATCATGGTATTCCGCCTCGCTGAAATAGTCAGGCTGACCCTTGAGCGGGCTAACCTCCACACGGCGTGGGTTCGGGAAATCGGCGTCTACCCGATAGCCCACATTGTTATCGTAGTCAAAAATCACCAGCACGGCGCGATCGGGGGAGAGCACCACACCCGGCTCCTTGCTGGGCGGGTTCTCCAGCGTCGCTGACAGCACATTGTAGCGCACTTTCTGCAGGAACCGCAGACGGGGATGTTCCCACAGCATCCGCGCGTAGTCGCGCATCTGGCGTTCGGAAATCACATAAAACACGCCCGAACGAATGTTCATCCCTTTCACGGGCACGGCTTCTTTCAGAGAGCGTATAATTGGCAATCCCAGCGGATTATCTGCCTGCAATGGAACCAGAGCATTGATCAACTTATCCATAAAGTTCCTCCTACCCAAGCAGATTCAACATCGATCTGCGTTGGACTGCAACCGCGGCAATACGCCTGTGCACAGTGCGTCAGGCCTCGCCGCTTTTAAGTCGGTATCGACAGCCTGACTTAGTATACCTCGACTTTTGGGATATTGGGCTTTTTAGGCGCGTCGTTTGCGCGCTTTCAGGTATTGCTCTTCCAGTTTTTCCAGTTCTTCGGGTGTGGGGCGTCGGGGCGTTTCAGACTCCAGCTGCGCTTTCCGTGAGGCTTTGGGGGGTTGGGTAGGTTCTGGTTTCGTGCGTGGAACCGCCTTAGGCGCGGCAGTAGGCGCCGCCTTGGCTTTCAAGGGCAACAAATCATCTTCGGCAAGCAATACCACATAGCGCAGACGGAAGGTCTTCTCATCGTCTGTGAGCCGGTTCCGCGCCTCTTCCGAGAGCGAGTTGAGCCAGCGTTCGTGCATGCGCGTCTGTTGCTCGGCGTGGCGCTCGCGAATCGCTTCGGGCAGGCTGTCTAAGTCCAACTCGACGGCGATTTCCTGTGGGCTATAGACCTTCAAGACCGCGCCTGTGGCGTTCGCGAGGTGCGGTGCGTAGCGTCCCTCGTGCGCTTCCTTGCCGTGCGCCTCGCGGGCGCGTACCTGTACACGTTCGCCTTCCTTGAATTTGGGCATACCTCGATTATACCTGCCGTCCCGTGATGAGGTACACTCTTCTCGTATCGTATGAGGTACGCCCTATGAAAACCTACGATAACTGTCGCGCACAGGTACGCGCAGTGTTAGAGGCGTTGAAACAGACCGCGCCCGATGCGCCGCTCTTGGCATTAGGGCAAACGATTTTTTGGGATGAACCGATGAAACTCGCGCTGCTCCACGCCCTGCGCGAGGTAGAACCCAACAGAAAATTGTACTTTGGCGTTCACGACACCGACTACTTCGCACGCTTGCACGCGCGACTGTTGCCCCGCAACGCGCAGGTGCTCGATGGCTATGCATTACTGCCCCACAACGATGGTACCACACGCTCGCTCTGGTCGGCGGCGGGCGAAATCGCGCAACTGTTCGGCAGCGAGACCGTGCCGACCCTGAAAATGTTCGCTCGAAACGGCGGGAACACAGAGCGTGTGGCGCGGTCGTGCGCAGAGGGGCGACAGGCGTTTATAGACAGGCTTACGGAAGCGTGGGGCTGGCGCGGCTTGGTCGCACGCGAGCCAAAACCGCGTCCCGTGTATGAGATCCCCGTGCGCGAAATCGCGCCCGCGCTGGATGCACTGCTGGAGTTCGGGTTGGATGGCACGTGCGCGATGGTGGACGACGCCGAGAATCGCGCTCGTGCCTGCGACTGGGTATGGCGTATCCGCCAGCGCGTCCACCAGATTGCCCAAAGCTACCCCGAAGCCTCACTGGCAGATTTATATGAGCAACTCTACCCCGAGCTGCTGGAAGCGCTCTACGGCGGCGCGTTGCCGGAAACGGTCGACTTTACACGAACCACCGAGCTGCTTCGCTTCAACACCCGTACAGCGCACTTACCCCGCTTCGAGTTCGTGAACACTTTTTTGAACCCAGCGTATCGCCACGCCTGCGAGAACGCCTACAACGCCGCCGTCGCCAACACCTCCATCTATCCGCTCCGCGAGTTTGGCGAGGGTGCGCTGCCGTTCGACCTACTGATACCGAAACGGGGGCGCGGCACGATTCTGCTCACAAACCGCTACCTGTGCGTGCTGACGCCCGAAGCGCAAATCGTGCGCCTGAGCGCGCCGATCACCGATGTGCAAGGGCTGGCGCAGGTCGTAGAAGCGCACTGGGGCGCGCATTGCACGCTGGTCGGCAAAGCCATTACACTCATCACCATGCTGGCGCGTGAGTTCGTGTTCGTGTTCAACGAGCGCGGTTCACCTTACTTGAGCCTTACAACTCAGATGCACCGCCATCTCCAGGAGGCGGGCGTGCCTTTTCGTGTGAACCCGATCCTGCGCCTGAGCTACCCCACTTGGGACGCGCTGGCACAGGCGCCGTGCGTCGCGCTGCGTTTGCCTGAGCATCTGGCGTGCGCGTTCGGCGAGCCGACGGTCTGCTCCGATGCATTCGCCAAGCGTTGGCGTCATGTTGCCACAGAGCAGCTCGAACTCCTCGCACGGCTCGCGCAGATACGCAGCCCACGCGCACTGATGCAGTTGCTCGCCGAACGTGAAGGCGATGCGTGGCGAACGCGCTTACAAGAGTACGAGACATTGCACACCCGACTTGCTGAGACCGTCGGCTACTGGGCGGAGTTGTTGCGTCGGCAAGCGCATGCGCTCCACGCCGAACGACGCGCTTTAATCGCCGAGATTCAGCAGCACCCAAAACGCTTTGGTGAACTCGCGCCTCGATTGCGTGAGATTAAAGCACGTCTCAAACGGCTCAACACCGAACG
>NKPV01000358.1 GCA_002254605.1 Armatimonadetes bacterium JP3_11 | reverse complement strand
CCATCCATCCACAAAAGGTTCGTACCGCCTGCATGCTGAAACCAGATTTCGTTCGTCTGCCCGCAATCGATATCGGTGTCTGCTGTCGCGTTCGCGAGCTGGTTCGCGCCGCGCCCACGCACCTCCAACAGGAAAAGCGATTCTGAAGGTCTCTCCCAGACGGCAATCGCAGGGTAATCCAGCACATGCTCGCTGAGCGCATAACTCAT
>NKPV01000176.1 GCA_002254605.1 Armatimonadetes bacterium JP3_11 | reverse complement strand
GTCATAAGCGCGTGCGCCCACATGGTACAAGCCCGTGTCAGCGAAGCAGTCCCATTCGTAGCCGAACGCGGCGTTCCAAGTCAGCGGCTGAGCGACATACTCGGCGTCGGGGCTGACTTCGTGGCGGATGGGGAAGCCCCAGCTGTCATACGACCAGATCTCGGCGACTGTGCCTTGCGGCGTAAGTAAAACGCGCGTGTGCCCTAAGCCGTCCAGCAGGTAATAGCGCGTGCGGGTCGGGTTCGTGAGATCGATTCGCGCAATCGGACCCAGCGGCCCCCAGAGATATTCAGCAATCGCCTGCCCTGTGGCTGCATCGACCTCTGCCAACAGGGTGTCGCCTTCGTAAAGGCGGTAAATCTGCACTGTCTGAACGCCGTTGCGGTGGACGAAAATGCCCATCCGTCGTCCGAGCGGGTCGTACTGATGTTCCAGCGTCACGCCTGCGCTACTGCTGATGGCGCGAGTGAGGTTGCCCCACACATCGTATTGATAGCGCCAACTGAGGCTGCCTGCTCGGCGTCCGAAGTTGAACATCACGACGAGCAGGTCGCCGTCATCAACCGCGCCGTCGCCGTTGATGTCTTCGGGGCAGCCCAGCGGGCACGCTTGCCCAAAGGCGAACAGGACCGCGAGCAAGTCACTGTCGTCTACATCACCATCGCCGTTCACATCGCCTTCAATCGGAGTGGGTGCGCTCCACATCTGAGCGCGTTCGCCGTTGGGGGTGTAGGTGAAGTAGAGGTTGTAGTTGCCCTGCCATGGGTGGTAGCCGCCGACCCACTGCAGTTGGTTATGCACATAGTGCCATGTGTTCTGTCCTGGTGCGCCCCAACCTGTCAGATTGCCTGCAGCGTCGTAGGTCAGGGTGTGTTCGCGCTGTTCGGCAGGCGTGGCGTAGCGTTCGTAAGCCAACGCGCCGTCGGAGTGATAAGCGTAGCGCCATTCAGTGGGTGAACTGTTGGGTAGTTGCTCACGGGCATAGCGGAGGGTGCCATCCTTATTGTAGCCTGGGTCGTTGGGCAACCCCTGATAGTTGAACCACGCAATCGGTTGCGGCTGATCGTACAGGTGGTGAGCGATATACCCGACTGCGTTAGGCGCCTGCGTATCTGCATACTGTATGGAGGTGGTTAGCGCGCGTGCGGGCAAGTAGACGGTTTGCGAGAGCAGGCGTCCTGCAAAATCGTAGCTCCAGCTGGCAAGGAGCGAGTCGTTGTAGTAAAGCGCGGTAGGGCGTCCAGCGGCATCGTATTCATAGCGGGAGCGACTGCCCCACGAGGTGTGGAACTCTTGCACATCGGCGGTGCGCTGACCGTTCTTGCGATACTCGTAGTACCATCTATGCGTCGCGCCGTTAGGTAACACGACCTCCTCGCCCAGCAGCCAGCCTGTACGCGCGCTGGAGAGGTTGTTCGTCGGATCGTTGTCATGATTGCGCGGGTCTGCTCCCACACCATAGATTTCGTCGTCCGTGTCGTACCAGAAACGCAGGGTGATTTCAGAGACGATATTCTGCCCTTCTTGCCGTCCTGCGCTTGCTCTGCCCAGTCGCCCCGCCCCATCGTATCCAAACGAATGCTGTCTGTTGTTGTCTCTGTTGTGTTCTTTGATGGTTCGCACCCAGCCGTTCTCCGTGTAATCAAAAAGAGCGAAGCGCCCATCTTGGCGCGTCCAGCGTTCGACTCGTCCGCAACAGCTGTAATCAAAAGTTTCCTCGCGTGCATCGCCCGCGTGAAGAATGCCGCGCAGTTCATCGTGGATGCCGTAGCGGTACTTCAGAACAGGCTTCCGCTGTCCATCCAGAACATATTCCAGTCTTCCGACGCTGTCGTAGCGCAGCTCGGCGTATAAAGCGCCGTCAATTTTCACCTCGCGCAGCAGTCCTGCAGGCAGGTTCGACCCTTGCTCGTAGTCGTAAGTAAACTCGGCAACGCGCCCCATCGGGTCTCGGTAGCGTTTGAGGAACAAACCGTCGTATTCATACAGTGCATTCCCGATGGTAAGCCCTCCGTAGCCCCAACGCACTAAGCGGGGTTGCCCCATCAGCGTCCATGTCGTTTCGCTCCACAACTGCGGTTCCTGCGGATTGCCCGTAGGGTACAGCTCTATACGCCCTGGACGCCCGAACAGGTCGTAGGCGGTGATGCGCAACTTGTTGCCGGTAGGATCCTCCACCTCATACAGTTTGTTTGGATAAGCCGAATTAGGGGGATAGTACCGCCACTGCCACCAGCCACGCTGTGGGCCCGTGAACGCTTCCAGCAGTCCATTAGCGCCCACCTCTTGCCGTCCCATCGTGTAGTCGAATCGCCAGGTAAGCGCTGGGTCGGTGCCCACAGTGACGGAAGTCGGAGCAGTCGGCGGATTCTGCGGGTTCGCGCTGGGCGTCCCCCACACATTTTCACCATATCGCATCGACGCGACTCCTAACCGACCCTCCTGTATATTCACCTGTTCGAGCAACAAGTCAGGATCGTCTTTGTAATCAAACTGCCACTGCGTCCCCTGCTTATCGATATAGGTAGTCAAGGCGGCGGGATGCTGCGCCGATTCGTAACGGAAGAACTCAGTCCATCGAGGGGTCTGACTAAATATCGGGTTGCCGTTTGCATCGCGTCCAATCTGCTCATAAGCCGCGCGAGAACGAACCTGCCCGTTCTCGGCAAACTCAAGTTGGAGATACTCCCAAGCGCGGTCGGGATTATCTGGCGTATAGCTGGGACGCCGAACCGTAATCGTCTCGAACATCCCTGTACTGCGGTTCCAGCGGAACGAAAGCGTGCTTGTCTGCCCACGCCGACTTAGCAAGGTGATAAACTCGGGAGTATTTCCCACATAGTAATAGTCGTATTGCTCTATGCCGTAAACGCCTGTAGTCAGCGATGTAAGACGCCCCTTCAGGTTCTCTATGTCGTAGCCATATGCGAAGAAGTACATATCCTTCTCGCGCTGCGGCTCCTGCTGCCAGTCCAAGCGGAGGAAGGACTGGACGGGCTGGTTCTGCGAGAAAAAGGTGAACGTTTGTACAGGCTCGCTGTCCTGAAGGCGCACTCCCGTCTCGACCTCTGCGCCCGTACCCCACTGAACCGTCCACGAACGCTCTGCCCCTTCTACTGAAGAACTGTCGGATTCCGCAGGTAATGTGCCAATAGGGACAAGATAGTTCTCATGAGTTAAAGAGAAGTAGTACACTCGGACAATCTTGCGATTAGGGTTTTGGGCGTCGGTTTCCCGTCGGAAGCGCAGTCCGCGTCGGGTTTGCCAATCGCGCAGCACCACCGATTGCTCTCCTTCCTCTAAGCGCAGACTCCACGAGTTGCCAGTGGGGGAAACAATCGCAGGTAAGTAAGTAGGCGGTTGCCCCATAACTGAAACTGGTATATCGTGTAAGCGTCCTTTGCGCCCGACGCCCCACCCTGCCCTGTGAGGCGACTGAAAACGATAGACCCAGCTGCCGCCGGCGCGGATTGCCCCAGGAGGCCCGCCGCGCACCTCAATATGCGCGGGCATCCCTTCAGTTGCGG
>NKPV01000199.1 GCA_002254605.1 Armatimonadetes bacterium JP3_11 | reverse complement strand
CTCGACGCCGTCTTTGCGCCGCACTTGGATGGTCTCGAACAGGGTATGGGCGTGGGCGTTGCCGCGCTCGCTGTCATGGGTGAACACATAGAGACCGCGTAGCGCCATCTCGCCCCGCGCCGCCGAGCGGTCATGCTCGAACATATTCAGGATGGCTTCCCACAGCAGGGCAAGGTCTTGAGGCGAAACGCCCGTGTCCTTCGCCAACGGTGCGGAGAAGAAGCCGTGCGCCCGATAGAGCGCATACGATACAATCGGCTTGCGTCCCATCTCCGTCTCTTTCTGTTCGCCCTCGCGGGTGATGGCGACGCGCGTGATAGACAGGTCTAAAGGCACAATCGGGTCGATGGAGCGTGCGAAGGTGAGTTGCACGGGTCCGCGCACCTGTCCGGCGTTATAGTCGCCCGTGCTGAGCACCGCGCCGAACATGCGGATGTCGTAGTAGCGGCGGCACAGTTCGCGGCGAATGTCGGGGTTGGCTTTTTTCTTCTCTTTGCCGGCGCCTTGCGCTTCAGCAGCATCGGCGATTTTCGCATTGAGCGCGACACCGCTATCCCGAACGAAGATGCCGTACAAGTTCCCCGCTCCGCCAGCATTATAATCCATCCCGTTATACTGGTCGGCGTATTTCAGGTCGATGTAGTTGCGGATCTTGCGTTTGAGGCAGACATCGGTCACGATGCCCTGCATGGTTTCGGGGTCGATGCGCGGCAGGTTGCCCGCGTCGGGATCGCCGTTCGGGTTGCCGTCGCGTACATCAAACAGCAGCACGAAGTCGTGTCGGACTTCCGGATTACAATAAGGCTGATCGGGTTCAATGGTCATCATCGTTGGATACCTCCTTGGACTCGGATTTGGGTTTGAAGAATTCGCTCCGCTGGTGATAGTAGCCCAGTGCGAAAAGCCCCTGAGCCTCCAAGCTGAGCGTTTTGGGCAGGCGGTCTGGCATGGCGTTCATCATCTCCCGCTCTAACCAGATTGCCAGCCCTTCGTTTTGCTTGCGCAGTTTACTGAGATGGTTCTGGGTCTGCCGCAACAGCACGCCGAACACACTGGCGGGTGTGGTGGACGCACTGCCGTAGTACTTATCAGTTAATGTAGCGTTCGGATTGCCGATGGCGGCGCTTTGGATGCGCTCGACGACCGCCAATAATCGCCCGCACTTATAGGCGGGGTCGTTCCAGTCACGATTGAGCATTGTCATCGCCTCCTTCAATGGTGGATTGTGAGAACCGTGTGAGCTGAGTATCAGTTTAATTAGTTTTGCCCGTTCGTAAGAGACCCCCTGCTCCACGCGGCAGCGTCGCACTGCCATTTCCAGCAGCGACAGCGGCAGCGGCGCTCCTGTAATGGCGCAGCGGATGAGCGTTTCGGGCACATGGTCGGGAATATCTTTGGATTCGCGGAACAGGCTCTTTGCTAAGGCGAATACGCCCAGCGGTTTGTCGTCGCCTTGAGAGGAAGCGAGGAGGCTCTGGTTCTGGAACCAACGGCGGATGTTGGCTTCCACCTCCGCGACGGTCAGCTCCACATAGCTGCGCACGACCACGCGCGAACTGTTCGCCGAGAGCGCCACCGCATAGAAATCGGGCGCCTGCACCGCCGCGCTTGCCCCCGTGCGCACGCTGCTGATTAAGCGTTTCACATCCTCTGGGTCGGGCTGGCTCAAAAAGCTCACAGGGTTGAACGTCTGCGCCTGACGAGTCCAAAAGCAATACACCACCCCTCCGAGAGTGAGATGCGTGTTGGGGTCTGCTATCAGATGGTTCAAGGCTTTCGCCGCCAACTCGGAACATTCCAAGCAAATTGGGGAAACGAAGCCTTCCTTGAGACCAAACGATTCGAACGCATCCTCATTAGCTGAGATGAGCGAAGTGCCCGATGGCTGTCCGCCGGGGAGACCTTTGATAGGTACCAGATGCCTCCGTGTGGTCGGCTTCGGCTGCCCGCAGACTAGGCACTCCATATCACCACCTTCCAACTCGTGCTCTTTCTTGGCATACTCTATCCAGAACGCTTGAACTTCGGGCAGATCAATAACCCACTGCATATCTACGCGGAAAGTGATGTTCTCTGCAGGGTCGTAGTCTTGGGGAAGGGTTAGCTTACCGAAATGGCAGTCGTAGAACTGCACTACGGCTTGGACTTCGGGGCGACCCACTTTAGCGGCGCACTGCTTCACCAGCTGTTTGAAAGCCTCGTGCTGCTCTTGGATGCGGTTCGCCTTTTTGCCTTGAGGGGTGATTCCCAACACATAGCCGCCGTTATCACAAAACAGCTGCGGCGCGATGCCGCTGGTACGCAGGTTCCCCAAAGCGGGCGCGTGCTTGATGAGGGGCTGAGGGCGTCCTTTCGCGGGGGTGGTGTGCAGGTTCACAACTCCCAACGGTTTGCCCTGAGAATCTAAATCAATCACCCAGCCGATAGGGGTTGGCGCGTATAGCGTCGGGGCAATCGCGGGCTGGCTCTCTGCATACTCGACAAGGCGGATGAGAAACATCGTATCACCTCCTGTAGATTTCGTCGGGCACATCAAGGACGCCGTTGCGTAGGTAGGCGTGGAAGAAGATGGGGGTCGCCTTACCGTTGCCTTCGTAGCGCAGTTCGCCCAGCATGCGCCCAAGGTCGTCGTTGAGCGGGATGGGACGCTCGTCGCCTGTAGGGGGCGCAAAGTACGCGGAAAACTCGCGGCAACCTAAGTAGGGTTGGAAATAACAGTCGCCGCG
>NKPV01000227.1 GCA_002254605.1 Armatimonadetes bacterium JP3_11 | reverse complement strand
GGACGATAGGTCACGGTCACCACATCGTTCAGGCGCGGCGCAAAGTTCACGAACCGAATCGTGCCGTTGGTCGGGTCTACGATGATCTGACCACGATTGCGCACGGCAACTATTCGCCCGCTGCCATCCAGCACAGGCTCGTTGTAGGTGAACTGCATCAAGCCTGTTTGCGCATCCACCAGCGGCTCTTGCAAGATAAACTGCGTCGGGTTGTTCGGGTTCGCCTGGCGTAAGATAGAAACACCGTTGATTTTGAGGTCGATATCGAGCGAGTTGCGGTTCCAGTTGCCATCCAGCGGCGCCCAATCCAGATGGCGGACGCGCCAGACATTCTGGTTCGGGTCTTTCTGGGCGACTTCGTCAACGATCAGCGGTAGGAAGCGCTCTTGGGTGACCCCCAGCGAGCGGTCGGCGCGTGAATCGTTGATCGGCAACAGAGTACCGTTTCGCGGGTTCACATAGAACCGTTGCAACAGAATCTCGGATTCATTGCGATCGCCCACCGTACCGATGAAGAATACATCCGCCAAGTAGACCAAGCCTTGAGCGGGGTTGTTCGGATTCGCGGTGACGCGATACACATTTGCCTGCACGCTCTCCACTGAGCGCACAATCGGTGAGAGTGGCAAGCGTTGCTCGCGTCGCCAACTTGCGAACTGGTCGCCTTCGGAAGCGATATAGAAGATTTGGCTTCGTCCGGCAGGCGCGGCGACATAGAACAGCCAGTTGCCTACACCATCCACGCCTGTAATCGCGAGACTGGAGCGCGGCATCACGGGATCCAACGGCACGGCTTGGGGATTGCCAGCCGGCTCGCCCGTGATAGGATTCAAACGCACATAGAACAGCAGCTCATACTTTTGATTGCGCAGAAGCACCTCGCCTGTCCAGAACAGGAACGCGCCGCTTGGCGTTACGCGCACGAAGGGGCGATGATGCTTAATGGTCGCAATCTCCGCGCTGGTGAGCGGGCGTCCCAGCCCTAACGCTCGACTGAACAGGTCGCCATTCGGATCGTTCGGGTAGGGTCCGAAGGTCGCGTCCCACCAGCGGTTCGACGAGTCGGGCAGCCAGCCGTTGGTTGTGCGCACGCCGTTCTGCAAGGTGTTGTTGGCATCCCAGTTGAGCGTCGCCTTGTAGAGGTAGAAGCTGTCAGGACGATTGACGGGATCAGCGCGATTGCTCGCCCAGAAGAGGTGGAGCCTGCCTGTGTTGGGGTCACGGTAGGCGGCAGGCGTGATGTCGCTAACGCGCGGCGCATTCGCGTTGGGCACGCCGTCGATCATCGGCACGACGCCTTGGTTTGTGCTGCCCGTGAGTTGCGTCTCACGCACGCGCACCACCACGCGCATCGGCGGGGTCGCAAACGCACCGTTCACCACGCCGGGTATGCCGCTCGGATCGTGTTGATAAGGCGACAACACCTGCGAATAGACGCCCATCGGCTGGAATGGTGGAATGGCGATTGAGACCTGCGGCTTGCGCGGCTCCACCACGATGTTGGGGTCGCGCCGCGGCGGAATCGCAGGCTGAGTCAATACAGTCGGGCTGTAGTCGCCTACCTGCGGCTTCTGCAGAATCGGATACGGCTGATTGCCTCCCGGATAGAACGGATTCGGCTGCGGCCAGAAGCGGGTGTCCAGCGTACTGGCGACCGTCGTCCAGGCAGGCATCCCCGCAAAGAAGCTCACCATGTCCGAGAACAGGTACAGCGTACCTTGAGGACTGCCGAACGCTTTGCCCAGATAGACAGGATACAGGTTCACATTGCCCTCATTGCGCACGGTGAAGGTCTTCCAGTAGGGCGAGAAGAGGGGGTTGTCGGGGCGGAAGGTCGACGCGGGGTGGTTGGCGAACAGGTTGCCCCAGTTGAAACCGAACCCACCGGGCAACGAACCGAAGTCGATGAGTTGTTCCTCCACAAAGAGGCGTTCATCAGGCTGTACGGTCGCTGTGGTGTTGATTTCGCGGTACGCCTCGATGCGCAGATTCTGCGTTACTCCGGGCTGCAACACGCTTTCCAGTCCATCGAATCGCCCATTGTTATTCGAATCGACATAGACGCGGGTGTTCGAATCGTAGCCCCTCTGATTT
>NKPV01000029.1 GCA_002254605.1 Armatimonadetes bacterium JP3_11 | reverse complement strand
CCGCACAATTAGGGCTGATGGTTGCGTCCGTCGCGCTATGGCACAATCGCGTGCGCACATCGATGTTGACCGTCCAATTGCCTGAAGATAATGCTAACCTGCCATAAGAGACCTGTTGCACAAAGGCTAAATAGGGAAGTTGAACCTGTACATTCGGTTGGTTGGGATAGTAAATCGATTGTAACGCAGTGGGCAGGGTGTTGCGGTACTTTAGTTCAAAGCGTGTCCGTCCGATAAGGTTGAAGCGAACGGGTGAAGTGGAATAAGTTGTGCCCTTGACAGCCCAGAAGGAGCGCTCGATATCGGATAGGGTTAGGCTCTGCCCCGGATTAATTAGATAGGTCGCACCCGAACCGCCCAGTAGGTTAGTGAAAAGCGCCACGGCGTATGAACCGACGGGTGCACAAACAGTGAGGCTTGTTTTCGGAACACCGTCTATAAGACGCCCATAATCCTGAGAGGTGGAAATCCCTGTGATGGAGTTTGGGCTTGTTTGGGTTAGATCGCCCGAGGATTCAAGTTGAGCGTAAAGCAGCACAGGAGTTAAGATTGTCAGGGCAGTCGCTATGCATCGCCCCCCCCCCGCCGAATTAGAACGGGTTGTGAGGGTTTTCCCGATTTTATTCCTTCTTAACTGTCCTGCCATCGCACTCCTCCGTCTTCAGTACTTCGTTTGCTATAACACTTTAATTATAACCCCTCGGATGCGCCTTTGTCAAGGGGGTAGGAGGGTGTTCGAGAATTCCCTTTGCAAGGGGCAGACACGCAGGTCTGCCCCTACCGATGGCGCTGGATGGTTGTGCCTTAGGTACAATAACCTATGTGGGGGAACCCATAATCAATACCTGGAGGGAACTATGCTGAAGCAACGACGGTTTGTACTACTGTGGTTGTTGCTCTGTTTCGTGTCGCTGAGCGCATACGCGCAGGAGAAAGTGCTGCTGCAGTACAAAGCCCAACCCGGTCAAACGATGCGCTACCGTCTTTCCGGTACGCTGAGCATCGAAGCCGCCGGCAACACTTTTAATCTGGAGATTACCTCGGTAGTCGTTCAGAAAATTCTTGAAGTAATGCCCGACGGCAGCATCAAGCAGGAACAGACCACCGAATCCTACGAAATGAGCTTCAACGGGCAGAAGGTACCTGCTCCCGATGAGGCATTGAGCGATAAGGTGATCACGGTCGCCAAACCCAACGGGGAGCCGATAAGCCGCGAAAGTACCCGTGAAGAAGAGAGCGAGGATGCTGAGCAGAAACATCTGGGGCAGACCCTCGCGGTGGTTTTCAGTGATAAGCCCGTGGGCGCAGGCGATAAGTGGAGTTATACCTTCAAAGAAGACTCCAAACTCGGCACAGTGCCTGCCACGATTGAATACACCGTACGCGGCTTTGAGACTTGGAAAGGCATTCGCGTTGCCCGAATCGCAAGCACCTACACGGCAGGCGGGGGTAGTAAAGTCTCTGCCGAGAGCGAGGTTCTCGTCGAAGTGCGCACCGGCGATACGGTGTACGCCACGACCAAAATCACGGGCTTTAAATGGGGACAGGGCGAGGTTTCTGCGGAAGCCTCCGCGCAGTTGGAATATGAGCGCATTAGCGGCAGCCCGCTGCCCGAAGGCGTGAACGGTGATCAGCCGAAACCCGCCCCCAAGCAGGATGCGCAACCCGCGCCGCAACAAACTACCGAGCAGAAGGCAGAGGCGCAAAAGCCTGCTGAGGGCGAAAAGAAAGAGGACGCCAAAAAAGAAGACGCCAAGAAGAAAGAGAAGACCATCGAGGATGTAACGAAGGACTTTGAGAAGCTGGAGGGGCTGTTCACGCTCTATCGCAAGAAGGAAGCAGGCAAAGACACGATTTACATGGAAATCCGCCAAGACCAGTTGGGGAAGCTCTACTTCCTACAGGCGACTGTGAGCGACGGTCTGCCCACCTTTTTCCTTGCGGCTGGGACGCCCGTCAACGACATTCTGTTCAAACTCGTACAGCGCGACGAGCAGATTCTGCTGGTCGTGCCGAATATCGGATTCCAAGCGAACCCGAACACGCCGATTGCCCGTTCCGTGCGCCGTTCGTTCGCGGATGCGTATCTTGAGGCGTTCAAAATCGAAGCCAAATCGGACGAGGGCAAGCGGCTGCTGATCGATGTAAGCAACTTATTCCGTTCGGATTTGATCCAGATTCAACAGATGGTGAACCTGGCGGCGGGCGGCAGCTATAGCATCGACCGCGAGAAGACTGTGTACAACCAAGTGAAGGCGTTTCCGAATAACATTTTCATTCAAACTGCCTATCACTTTGCGGGCGGGCCGCAGCGCGGGGGTGGCTTGGCAGGTCTGTTGAGCGGCTTGGCAGGCGGTGCGAACCTTGCCGACCCGCGCAGTGTGCCCATCACGGTCAACTATAATCTCTGGGAGCTGCCCGTGAACAATGGCTACACGCCGCGCTTCTACGATCCCCGCGTGGGCTACTTCATTACCACCTATGAGGACTTCACCCGCGAACAGGAGGATCAGACCCGTCGCTATATTTTGCGCTGGCATTTAGAAAAAGCCGACCCGAACGCCGAACTCTCGCCCCCCAAAGAGCCCATCGTGTTCTGGATTGACAATGCGGTACCGTATGAGTATCGCGACGCCATCCGCGAAGGCATTTTAGAGTGGAACAAGGCGTTTGAAAAAATCGGCATCAAGGACGCAATCGTGGTCAAGCAGATGCCCGACGACGCCGATTGGGACCACGCGGATATGCGCTACAATGTCGTACGCTGGGTGACCTCGCCCAGTAATGGCTATGCCGTCGCGCTGTTCCGTGCCAACCCGCTCACAGGGCAGATTCTGAACGCCAGCATCACCATCGACGGCAATATGGCACGCTTTACCCGTGTGCAGTTCATTCGCGATATCGACCCGCTGGCGGTGTTCCGCGAGGCGGAGGCGCGCGAAAAGAACTGCTGCGACCAACACCACCATAACTCGCCGCACGCCTGCACCTTCGTGCAGGATACCCTGCAACGCGCGTGGCAAGGTTTCGTGATGATGGAACTGCTGGCAGGCAGGCGCGGCGCCACCAAAATCACGGAAGAGCAGTTTGTGAAAGACTACCTCAAGTCGGTGGTCATGCACGAGATGGGGCACATTCTGGGATTGCGCCACAACTTTGTTGCCAGCCGCCAGAACACGCTGGAGGAACTCAAGAACGGTGAGCTGGTACGCCAGCGCGGCACGGTCGCCAGCGTGATGGAGTACGACCCCTTCAACCAGATGGCGCTCCACGCCCCCAACACCTACTACTGGAATCCCACCCTCGGACCGTACGACTACTGGGCTATCGAGTACGGCTACCGCATCTTTCCTGACGCGAAAACGCCCGAAGCGGAGCGCCCCCATTTACTGGAGATTGCGCGACGCAACACGGAGCCCGGACTGGCGTACGAAACCGACGACTACGCCGACCGCTTCGACCCGTATGTGACGCGCTTCGACCTCGGCAAAGAACCGCTGGATTACTGGGAACTGGTTATCAAGGATACCCATGAGCTGTTGCAGGTGTTGCCCTCTCGCGTGCCAGGTCCTGGCGAGAGCTACTACGACTTCACGCGCCAATTCTTTGGAACCTTGTCGAGTTTCAGCCGCGCCGCGTTGCAGCTGAGCCGTTTCGTGGGCGCGTTGCACATCCGGCGCAACTTCGCCACCGACCCGAACGCGCAGCCACCGCTGGAGCCTGTCAGCGCGGAGAAGCAGCGCCGCGCTCTGCAACTATTGGCGACCTATATCTTCTCGGAAAGCGCGTTCAACATCCCGAAAGGGCTGTATCTGCAGCTGGGACCCAACCCATATGGGGGCGGCAGCGCGATTCCGCCCGATGCGCCCGTGCGCGACTTCCTGAGCAATATTCAGCGGCTCACACTGGCACGCCTGATGGCGCCCGATACCCTGCGCCGCGTGGCAAATAACGAGTTCAAAGCCGTCGACGAGCGCAATGCCCTCACGATGGCGGAACTCTTCGATACACTGCACGGAGTCATCTGGTCGGAGGCGCAATCCAATCGCGCTGTGCCCGCCCTGCGCCGCCAACTGCAGCGGGCGCACCTGCAGACGCTCGTGGATATGATCACCAAAAACACCGGTGTGCCCGACGACGCGCGAATGCTCGCTCGCTATCACCTGCGCCAACTGCGCGAGCAACTGGCAAAGCAACTCCCGCGCGTGCAAGACACCTACACCCGCGCCCACTACAGCGAAGCCATCGAGACCATCGACAAGGCGTTGAACGCGCAGTATATGCTGGGCATGCCTGAAATCCGCGTGCCGTCGCTGGCAGACCTGCTGGGCATCGGCGCACAGAAGTAACCCCACAAGGCGGATACGCCCGTCGACGCCGCGGTGGTGTTCGTGCTTTCGAACTTTATCGGTGACGACGGCGTGGCAAGCGACTTGCGTGGCAACCTCACCGAGTTCGCCGAAAAGCACGGTTGGCGCGGTTTCGTCATGCGCAAAGATACCGAGCAACGCAGTCCGCGCTGGGGCGAGTTTGCCTCCCTGTGCGACGCCTCGCGCCCCGAAAATCGATTGTGTGCATGCTGTGAAATCACGCGGGTATACTCATGGCGCGATTATCGCATACAACGGTGGACGACCTGATGCCACTGCCACAGGACTACACGCCGTTGGCACAGCGCGTACTCTCCGAGGCGGAGTCGGTGCAAGGACTCCCGCCGAGGCGGGGTGTGCGACCATCTACGAACGAAGCGGAGTGAGGCTTATGCACTGGAATGCGCGTGCGCTACGACAGGCGTTTTTGAGTTATTTTCAGGAAAAAGGGCACTTGCAACTGCCCTCCGATAGCCTTGTGCCAAAAGACCCTTCGCTGCTGTTTACCAGTGCGGGGATGGTACAGTTCAAGCCCTACTTTCTCGGTGTGGCGCAGCCTCCTGCCCCGCGCGTTGTCACGGTCCAAAAATGCCTGCGCACCACCGACATCGACTCCGTGGGCGACCTGTCGCACCTGACTTTTTTCGAAATGCTGGGCAACTTCAGCTTCGGCGACTACTTCAAACGCGAAGCAATCCTTTTGGCATGGGAGTTCCTCACCGAGCGACTCAAAGTCGACGCCGACCGCCTGCAGTTCACCGTGTTCCAAGACGACGACGAAGCGTTCGCCGTGTGGCATCGCGAGGTAGGCATCCCCGAAAACCGTATCTGGCGACTGGGAGAGAAGACCAACTTTTGGCCCGCCAACGCGATTACCGAAGGTCCCAACGGTCCGTGCGGTCCCTGCTCCGAGATTTTCTACGACACGCGCATCGACACGGGCTGCACGAATCCACACTGCGGTCCTGCGTGCGACTGTGGGCGATGGCTGGAGATTTGGAACCTTGTGTTTATGCAATACGAGCGCGGCGAGCAGGACGGCAAGCCAATCCTGACGCCCCTGCCCAAGAAGAATATCGATACCGGCATGGGGCTGGAGCGTACCGCTGCGGTGCTGATGGGCTTTAGCAGTCCGTTTGAGACCGATGTGTTCGCGCCGATTGTGCAGCGCCTCGAAAGCCTTGCCGGCGTGCGCTACGGCGCGGGCGAGCCGACCGACACCGCTATCCGCCTGATTGCCGACCATATCCGCGCCGCGACCTTCACGATCGCCGATGGCGTCATCCCCCAAAATGAGGGGCGGGGCTATGTGTTGCGCCGTATCATTCGCCGCGCGATCTTGCGCGGGCAGCGCGTGTTGGGCTTCGAGCGACCGTTCTTCGCCGATCTGGCGCCAGCCGTCGTCGAAGCGTTAGGCGACCAGTACCCCGAAATCGTGCAACGGCAGGACTACATCACCACAACGCTCCGCTTCGAGGAGGAACGGTTCCGCCACACACTCCAAGCGGGGCTGACACGCCTGGAAGAGCTCCTCGCCGACGCCGAGACTCAGCAACAGCGGCGACTGTCTGGCGAGCGCGTGTTTATGCTTTATGACACCTACGGCTTTCCGCTGGAGCTGACACAGGAAATCGCCGCCGAACGGGGCGTGGCGGTGGATATGCAGGGCTTTGAGCGGGCATTAGAGGCGCAACGCCAACGCGCTCGCGAGGCAAGCGGCATCTCGGAGAAGTTGTTCGTACAAACGGGCGCCGCGCTCGCCGAACTGGCGCAACAGACCGCCCCCACCCAGTTCATCGGCTACGAACTGCTCGCAGGCGAAGCGCAGGTGGTGGGCGTCATCCGTGAGGGGAACCTCGTGCCCGAAGCCTACGCGGGCGAGACCGTCGAAATTGTGCTGGATCGCACGCCTTTCTACGCCGAAGCCGGCGGGCAGGTGGGCGACACAGGCGTTTTGGAATGGCACGGCGGACGCGCCCAAGTGCTGGATACCCAAAAAGCGAACGACTATTACCTCCATCATGCGCAGATTGTGGAAGGAACACTGCGACTCGGCGCGCAGGTACACGCCCGGGTGGACGCCGAGCGACGGCTGGACATCCAGCGCAATCACACGGCGACCCACCTGCTGCACGCCGCGCTGCGGCAAGTGCTGGGAACGCATGTCGCGCAGGCAGGCTCGCTGGTGGCGCCCGACCGCCTGCGGTTCGACTTCACCCACCCGCGCGCCGTCTCACCCGACGAGCTGGAGCGTATCGAGGCGCTGGTGAACGAGAAACTGCTCCAAGAGTTGGAGGTGCGCGTCTACACCGATGTCCCCATCGACGAGGCGCGGCGGCGTGGCGCGATGATGCTCTTTGGCGAGAAGTACGGCGAGCGCGTGCGCATGGTAGAGATTCCCGGCTTCTCGCTCGAGCTCTGTGGGGGCACACACCTGCGTAACACGGTGGAAGCGGGACTGTTCAAAATCGTGCATGAAGGCAGCGTGGCTGCGGGCGTTCGGCGTATCGAGGCGCTCACGGGGCGCGCGCTCTATCAGTGGCTGCGCGAGCGTGAGCGCGCCGTCCGCGCCGCCGCCGAACGCCTGCAGACCCCTGTAGCCGAACTGCCCCACGCAGTGGAACGGCTCCAGCACCAGATTGAACATCTGGAAGGAGAACTGGAGCAACTCAAGCAGCGCGCTGCGGCGCAAGCCCTCGAAAGCATCACCCCCGTCGAGGTGAACGGCGTGCAGGTGGCAGCGCATGCGCTTTCTGGCGTGGACGCCAAGTCGCTCGGCACGATCGCAGACCGACTGATCCAGCGCGGCGTGGGCGTGGCGGCGTTGGGCACAGCGCAGGACGGTAAGGTGGTTCTGGTGGTCAAAGTCGCGCCCGAATGGGTACAGCGCGGTCTGCACGCGGGGAACCTGATACGACAGTTGGCGCAGCAGGTGGGCGGTTCGGGCGGCGGGCGCCCCGAATTCGCACAAGCAGGCGGCAAGCAACCCGAAAAACTCGCCGACGCACTGGCGCAAACCCCCCACCTCGTGGCAGAGCAGATGCACACCTAAACGAGCACCGCCTTCGCCCGACTACGCTGCGCTTGGGTACTTTCTTCTGGAGGTGACTATGCTGAAGGGATTCAGGGAGTTTATCACGCGAGGGAATGTCGTAGACCTTGCGGTGGCAGTGATTATCGGCGGCGCGTTCGGCAAAATCATCAACTCGCTGGTGGAGGATGTGCTGACCCCTATACTGGGCGCCGTGGGGGGCGTGCCCGACTTCACTCAGTGGACGCTCGGACCTGTTAAGATAGGCAACTTCTTCAACGCGATTGTTAACTTTCTCGTAATCGCAGCGGCGATTTACTTTATAGTGGTCGCCCCGATGGAACGGTCACAGCAACGCCAAAAACATGCCGAAGCGCCCCCAGAGCCGTCCGAAGAGGTAAAACTGCTCCGGGAGATTCTGGAGACCTTGAAAACGCGCGGGACTTAATCGGGTACAATAAATCCCCGACGACGAAGGAGGCAATACGATTATGGCACGGGTTTGCGAAATCTGCGGCAAGGGTCCGATGTTCGGCAACAGCATCCAGCATAAGCATTCAGGGCAGTGGCGATACCGCGCTCCAAAAACGAAGCGTCAGTGGTCGCCCAACTTGCAGACCGTGCGCGCCTATGTGAACGGCGGGAAGACCGTCCAGCGTATTCGAGTCTGCACACGCTGTTTGAAGGCGGGCAAGGTGCTGCGCGCCGTTGGATGAACTGGGAAGCTCTTTTGGAACCGTTGTCACGGCTCTGCATCGGCGTACCGCGCCGTGCAGAGCCGTTGCGTCGTCATACCACCTTGCGCGTCGGCGGTCCGGCGGCGCTGTTTTATAAAACGCGCGACCTCGAAGAGTTTGCTCGCATTAGCCTCTGGGCACATCAAAACGCTGTGCCCGTGTTCGTGATGGGGCACGGGAGCAACATTCTGGTTAGCGACCGCGGTCTCCCGGCACTGGTGCTCTACAATGCTTGCGAACGCATGGAAATCGGCGAGGAAACCTACGCCGAGACGGGCGTCTCGTTCCGCGAGTTGTTCCTGAAGACGGCGCAAGCGGGTCTAAGTGGGCTGGAGTTCGCCGTGGGGATACCGGGCACGCTGGGGGGTGCGCTGGTGTCCAACGCAGGGGCTTATCGCAGCAACATCGCCGATCTGCTTATTGAAATCGACCTTGTCTCCGAAGGTGTCCGCAAGCGGACGCCCCCCCGCTGGATGCAATTCTCCTATCGGGACAGCCTGCTGCGTCGTCCGAACGCGCCGCCGACCAGCCTGCTGGCGGTGCGCCTGCGCCTCAAACCCGACCGCCGACGCGACATCCTAATGCGGGCGCGAGAATTCCAACGGCAACGCATCCTCAAGCAGCCTCCCGAGTCGTCGGCGGGAAGCTTCTTCAAAAATGTGTACAATCGCGCATTGGCAGAGCAGTTGCCGAACCTCCCAACGCCGATTCGGGAGGCAGGCGTTGTTCCTGCAGGCTACCTGATTGAAGCATGCGGTCTCAAGGGCTATGCCGTCGGCGGTGCATGTGTTTCGCGAAAACATGCGAACTTCCTCATCAATCGCGGCTGGGCGACCGCCAGCGACTTCGACCGACTTGCCCGCCATATTGAGCGCGTCGTGTACGAAACTTATGGGGTGCAACTGGAGCGTGAGGTGCTGCGCGTCGGGGACTGGGAAGAGGAGGCGGATCTGCCATAATATGCCATAGGTGGCAGCGATGCGCAAATTCGGAAGGAGTCTTCTGGGAATCGGGGCAGCCCTCACCCTAATTACAGGGTGTCAACGCCCCTCGTACACGGAACAGGATGTGCAAGAAGCGATTGCGGAGCGCCAAGGGCAAGCGCAGACGCAGATTGAACAGAGCGTGCGCGCCGCGCCGCCCATCATCGCGGAGAACCCTCCCCAAAACAGCGCGCCCCCCTCGGGACAAGGCTCATTACCCGGTTCAAGCGGTTTTGAGCTCCCTCCACCCAACCAGTACGAGGCGCCGCGCCGTGATATGCCCGTGCAATCGCCCCCGCCCGCCGTGGGCGATGTGAAGTTAGACCCTCAGACCGGACAATACGGCATTCACCCGCCCGGCGCGCCAGAGACCTACACCATCCCGCTGGATCGACCGCAGGGACAGTAAAATTTCCAGTACTTCGAAGAAGCAACGCTGCCGAAGCGAGAAACCGCTTTCGGCAGCATGTTGGGAGAAAGGTCGCAGTCTTACACGCCCACCATCTCTCGGGCTGCGCTGGACGCCGTCCACGCACGCTCATGCTGCAGCACATACTCGGCGACCTGACGGCGCAACGCCATCGTGTTCGGCTCGGTGGTGCGGCGCATGAAGCGCTTGAGCGCCGTGAGCAGAATCTGCGCCATGTCGCCCTCGGCGAAACTGTGAATCGCGCGCCGGGCGTGCGCTTCAATCGCGTCCATCGCATCATAGGCAAACACGCGCGTCATCGCCAACGGCAGGGTAATATCGTAGCCCTTTTGCTGCAGTTTGCGCGTGCGCAGGTACGCACTCTCCATCGCATAGAGCTGAATCAGGCAGTCCGCCAAGTGCCCCACAATTTCCTGCTTCTCTTCGAGTTCGGCGCCGACCTGCTCGGCGGCCATCCCTGCCACCGCCAGAACCGCCTTCTTCGCGTTTGCGATATAGCGTTCGATGGCGTCCAGCGGGTCTACAGGGTCCGGCGTGGGCATCTGGGGGGTGTTCAGCTCGCTGCGAATCGCGCCGATGGCTTCCATCAAGCCAGGCAGTTTGCCCTTCAACGCACGGCGCATCAGCTGGTCTAACATCAGCAGGCGATTGATTTCGTTTGTGCCCTCGAAGATGCGATTGATTCGGCTATCGCGGTAGATTTGCGCTGCGGGAAACTCCTCCGTGTAGCCGAAGCCGCCGTGGATCTGCATCGTCTCATCAGCGACATAGTCCAGCACTTCGGAGCCGAACACTTTGAGGATGGCGCACTCCACGGGGTACTCTTCGTCCGCCTCGCGATACTGGGCGTTGGCGTCGGGCGCGAGGGGGTCGATGCCGTGCGTGACTTCCTCCAGCATGCCCGCCGTACGATACACGGCGCTTTCCAGCGCATAGATTTGGATCGCCATCTCGGCGATTTTGTGTTTAATCATGCCGAAGTTCGCGATGGGCTGCCCGAACTGCTGTCGGTCTTTGGCGTAGCGTGTAGCGATAGTGAGGGCTTCCTTCGCGCCGCCCAACGCCGCCGCAGCCAGTTTGAACCGCCCGATATTCAGCACGCCGAACGCCACATGATGCCCTTTACCAATCTCGTGCAGCACATTCTCGACAGGCACTTGCGCATTGTCCAAAATCACGCGGCGCGTGCTGGAGCCTTTGATGCCGAGTTTATGCTCCTCGCGTCCGACCGACACGCCGGGGAAGGTGCGCTCCACGATAAACGCGGTGAACTGCTCGCCGTCGACCTTCGCGAACACGATAAACAGATCCGCCCAGCCCGCGTTGGTCGTCCACATCTTCTCTCCGTTGAGTAGGTAATACTTGCCGTCGGGCGAGAGGGTCGCTTTGGTGCGTGCCGAGAGGGGGTCGGAGCCGCAGTTCGCCTCGCTGAGCGAGAAGGCGGCGATCATTTCACCCGTTGCGAGTTTAGGAAGGTACTTCTGCTTCTGCTCGGGCGTGCCGAAGAAGAGGATGGGGAGCGTGCCGATGCCCACATGCGCACCCCACGAAACGGCGAACGACGCCTGCAGGCTCATCCGCTCCGCAATCAGGGTGCTGGTTGTCTTAGGTAGGTTCAGACCGCCGAAGGCTTCGGGTAAGTCGGCGCCCAATAGACCGAGCTGCCCCGCTTTCTTGAGCAGGCTGACGGTCAGCCCCTCCTCTTGATGTTCAATCGCCTCGTTGCGGGGCTGCACTTCGCCACGCACAAACTCCTCGGCGGCTTGGGCGAACGCAAGATCCTCCGAGCTGAAATCTTCGGGGGTGAACACCTTCGACGGCTCCACCGCCTTCAACAGAAACTCGCCTCCACGCAGAGTGACTTGTCTCATAAGCTGCCTCCTATATTAGGTTCGCCAGCGGGTACCGCGATTCCTCGTCTTCGGCACGGCACACAGAGGCGTCGCCAACCAACCATCCCGTTCATACCACGCAAAGTGAGGAATCGCTTTGCTTTCGGCGACACCCCTATTATACCCTGAATTTTTGACTCGTTGTTCGAAAAGAAGCCATGTCCGCCGAGGCGATTAGGAGAGGGTATGGAGCGGCTGGCGAGATGCTTGTGCGCCATCCCTACTTCAATCAGCCTGTGTTTGTGTGTTTCCCACGCCCCGCGGTCATGCGCGGACAAGACGGCTTAGAATGCTATAAGCCCGAACCCGACAAATCACTCGTGGATGCCGTCTGGGAGAACCTGCGTCGGCTGGATCCCAACTTGAGCCGCAACGCCGTTGCCGACATCATCGCCCGCGCCCAAAACAGCAACGGCGAACCCAACCGCGATCGCGTCATCGCCGCCATGCAGAAGGCACTCACCCTTCGCCCCACCGGCGACGAAGTCCTCAAGCTGTTCGATCGCGTTCAAGGCTCGGAGCATCTCCTCGAGACAACCGCCGCAGCACAAATTACTAAAAAGGGCTGCGCGGGCAACAAGGGACGACTGCCGCCCGCATAGAGCAAAATGGTGACCAGCGTCCAGCCGACAAACAGCGCTATCAGCGCGGCGACTTGCCCCTCCACACGACGCAAGCGCCATAGCCCATACACCGCCCACGCCAGGAAGAGCCAGTAGAGCGCATCGGCAAAACGCAACGCGGCGGCGACGACGCGATTTTCAGGATTTTGTAAACCGAACGCCGAGAGCGTCAGCGCGATTTTACGCCCCAGTAGCAGTAACCACGCACCCGGATGTTCGCGAATCCACTGCAGCGCGAGACGCATCGCCTGACGGTCGCGCGCCACAGGGTCGGAGGCGCTCAGCCATGCACGGGTGGACTTCGTTTCGCCTCCAATCGTCAGCGTGCGCTCCAAAAACAGGGGGTCGAATCCCCCGTCGGCGTGTTCGTTGTTTGCCCACAGAAACACATAGCCCCCCAGGGCAATCGGGATAAACGCCCCATAGCGTGCGGAGATAAACACCACATAGGGGGCGACGGTCAACCCTGTGGTGAGCAATACGATGGCAGGCGTTTGCCAACGCCGCTCACGCCAAAGCAACCACAAGGCAGCAATGAGGGCGAACGGCAGATAGTTCGCTCGCGTCAGCGCAAGCAGACCCAACAACACACCCGACCCCACTGCGCCACCCCGACCGCGCCAGAAATATAACCCATACACCGCCCACACCGCAAGCGGCAGCACAAGATTCTCGGTGTAAAGCCACCCCGTAATCATCAGCAGATGCGGATGAACTGCCCCCAGTATCAGGGCAAGGTTTGCGGCGCGCTCCCCTGCAATGCGTCGCGCGAAACACCACACTCCCCACAGGGTCAGCAAGCCCAGCAGCGCGTTCACCACGCGCACAGCATCGGGCATGTGCCCTACCAGCGCATACACGCCTGCCATCAGCACGATATACGCGGGCGCGGTCATCAAGCCCTTCTCCAGCCGATACTCGCCCGTCGTCGCGAGCCGATACGCCATACGGTCGTGCAGCACAGCGTCGCCATGCAACGGGTCAGCACGCAACAACGGGTCGATCTGCGTCGCCAGCAGCGCGTAGGCGACACGTAGCACCGCCACACAGAACCAGAGCCAGAGCGCAGCGCGACCCATGCAGCAGGAGTGTACCTTGCTATCGCACAATCAGCACCTGTCCGTCGGGGCTAAGATTCCAGCGCGCCAGCAGCGTGTCGCCCTCGCGCTCGGCGTTGAGAGGCAACGGATTGCCCTGCGTGTCGCTGAGGCTCACTTGTCCCCTAAGCCCGCGTAGACTGAAACGCGCCACGCCGTTCACGCCCTCCGGACCGCGCACCAGATACGCCAGACGCCCACTGGTTTCGTAGCGGAGCAAGAGCTGCGCGTTGGTGTGGAGCAACCCGGCGCTGCGCAAACGATTGTCTACCTGGAGCAGCAAGCGCGGAACGCCGGGATTCAGGGTCGGGTCAGTCTGGATAGTCAGGCGCGGATCCAACACATCAAGGTAGGTTCCGCGCAGGACAGTTGTGCGGTAGGTACCATAGGCTGCGACCCAGTCGCCGCGCCGCGCGACAATGCGCGCCCGCTCGCGATAGCGCACCCCTGCCAAACCACAGACATACCGCACAATCGCGCGCCAATCGCGTGCGCCGCCAACGGTATTGCCGAACGCCCTGCCCGATATGCCCAGCAGCACAACGCCGCCGCGCCCCACACGCACGCTCATGCCTACAGGCGCATCCTGATAAGTATAAAACACATCCGCGCCAGGCACACGGCAGGTCGTAAGTGTCTCGTCGCTGCGTAAACTAATAGGCGGAAGATCGGTGCGCAGGGGAGCCACCCGATGCGCTTTGTAGGGCGGCTGCGTCGCAATCTCTATGCGCCACTCCTGCGCCAACTCAAGACGCAAAACAATTGAGCGCGCTTGAGGCAAAGGAAAACGATAGACAAACCATGCATCGTTGTCGGCGAACCGCTCCTTGTTGGCGTTGAGGCGGCTTCTGAAGTGCGTGTACAGAAAGAGCGACTCCGCCGAGGAGCCGGTCAGAAAGGCGGCGATGGTCTTGCCATCGGCTTCGAGGCGTACCTGTCGCAGCAGCGCACCCCAGCCTGTTTCTGGCAGGCTGTCGCGGAACTTCACGAAGACGGTCTGCCCTGCGTAATGGCTGAGGTCGATGTCCACCCAGCGACGATTGAACACTCCCTGCGCAGGTTCGGTGCCGTGTACGCCTAATGTGCGCCACGCTTCGGTAGGCGCAGGTTCAGGCGCAATCGTTTCCAGTTCGACGGTGCGCCCCAGCACCTGCATGAGCCAGTGGATCGGTGTGGGTTGCCCTGCCCTCTGCCAAGGCATCTCAGGCAGCGCGTCGTACCCGTTCGTCCCACCGACAACGACGAGCCAGCCACCGTTTTGCACCCACTCCGCAACCGCACGCAGTTCCGCCTCCTGCAGCGGCTTGACCGTCTCTGGCGTCCACAGCAGCACCCGCAGGGCGCGTGGGAGCGGCGTCGTAGGTAATCGCTGAAACGAATGCAACGAAAGTGGCACGCCCGCGTTCACCAGCGACGCGCCCAAAGTGAGCATATCCTCCACAGGCGCCATTTCAGGCTCGCCGCGCACCGCCGTCATCGAGTCGCTGAACAGGAGACCAATCCCCTCCACGCCCGCATCGATCGACGCGCCCTGCTGCTCGGCGATCGACTCACATGCCCGCACCGCACTCAGGATCACCGTGGCGTAATCGGGAGGCGTATTGCCGAAAATTCGCTCGGGCCAGGGCAACACCTCGTAGCCCGTCGCTTCGGGAAACATTAACGAAGCGACCAGCGTGTTGAGGTAGAACTGCTGATGCTCGGCGAGTGGGCGCGCGGGCGTATCCGACAGGGGGTCGCACAGAAACCAGAGCCGCTTCCCTGCCCCGCGCATCAGCCCCGCAAGCGCAGCATATTCCAGATAAGCGGTCGCAAACGGCTCCGCACGGTACTCGCCTTCGTAAAGCAAGGGCGTTCCCACCGTATCCGACCAGACCTGCCCGATGACCTCTTCAACGGGGGAGTTCTCGCCCAAAATCAGCGCGTGATGCGCCAGGCAGATTCGCCAAAGCGCGTAGTTCAAGGGGCTATGCACAGCGACCATCCGCTTCACATGCGGCTGACGCGCACGCACGGCGTTCAATATCGTATGCACAGTTTCCGTCATCAGTTGCGCTTTGAAACGGTCGGCAATCCAACGCGCGGCGTGCGACTCATGCGGCGGCTGCCACGGACGCCCCAGACGCGACTCATAGAGCTGTCGAAACGCCTCTTCATAGCCCGCATCCGCCCAGTACTCAGGCTCCTCAGGACACACCGCACTGACACCCGCCTCCAACACCTGCAGGTAGTTCGATACCAGTATCCGGAGCCGTTCAGGCGTGGGTGTTAGGTAAAAACTGCCCCCGATAGCGAAGGGGGCGCCGTCCTTGCGCCGTTGCACCGCTTCGGGATGCGACTCCGCGTAGGGAAGATTGTCTCGAAAACCGCCCATTACTATTACGGGATAGCCACGCGCGCGCCAGCTGGCTATTCGCGCCGAATCGAACCCATGCACAATGACCGCGTCCGTCGCCAGGTCCAGACGCGGGCTGTAGTCTACCCCCGTCTGATAGCTGCTCCGGGGCGTTGCAGGAACTGTGGGGCGCAGGGCGTTGGCAGGCGCCCCCAGCAGCCGCTCCACCCCATCGCCGATGCGATCCCGATCTTCGTCGCGGTCGGCGGCGACAACCTCCAGCGCATACACACGCACCTGCCTACGCCGCGCCGCTTCCACAATCACTTGCAAGTTCTGCACAGGCGGATTGAGCGGAACCCGCGTGGTCAGAAGCAGTTGTTGCACACCGCCACGCACTGCACGCGCTAACAGCCCACCAGACTGCGTGCGCACTCGCACCTGCCCACTGCCCGAAACAGTCATGCGGATGCTGACATCCATTCCCCCCAGCACACGAAAGGTGTAGGTCGCGCTACCACGGTTATCAATCAAACGCGCGTTGCCCTCAATCCGCGAGCGCACGGACTGCGTGAGCATGCCAGTCTCGTTATTGGGGCGAATACGCCACTCAAGACGGGGAATAAGGCTCCCTGGTTGCGCCTGCCTGTGTGCCATCGGGAGCATATTGTACCGCAAAAAAGAAGCCCCTGGCTTGGGTCAGGGGCTTCTATGGGGGAACGACACCTTCCTTCGTTCAATACACCGTAATTTTGACAGGTGGCTCCTGTTTCCTGCTCACGGAACGGCGAATTCATTACGAATGGCGATTGTGTACGCGCACACACGCTCACCGCCTCCGTGTATTCTCATCCACTCGTTCTGGAACAGCCGGAGATTCATCTCCATCCTGCAGCGCAGCTGGGTTTGGCAGATGCTCTCATCAACGCCGTGCATACGCGCCATATCCAAATAATATTAGAAACTCATAGTGAGCATTTCCTGCTGCGACTTCAACGACGCATTGCAGAACGGATGCTCACACCCCAGAAAGCGAAGCTCTATTTCTGCGAGTTCAGAAAGAGTGAATCGCAACTGACCCAGCTCCAGGTAAGCGACGAAGGCGAGATCCTCAACTACCCACAAGACTTTTTTGCTGACCCGCTTGCAGAAGCCATCGAGCGGCGTAAAGCCACACTCAAACATAAATGATTCTCTCCGATGCAAACTATAGTGCTTGAAACCAATGTGCTCATGACCGCATCTGGCTTCGCGGAGCAAGCAGGTAAAGAGTGCGTCGAACGATGCATTTGTATGTCCTGAAATGTCGCTGCCTTTGTGAGAGGGGTATACCTACCACGAAACATTGTAGATACACTCTTCATAGCCACCGAAACTCTTTAGTAAAGAATACAGTATAATTGGAGGGGAGACGGGGATGTCCCTTTCGGCGCTACTGGAGTGGTGGAACTTTATCTTCGCCCTGCCGTTGGCAGTGGGGACGTTGCTGTTGATCGGGCTGGCGTTGTCGGGACTTATCGACTTGGACAGCGACCATGTGCACAGCGACGGGCACGCCGACGCGCATGCAGACGCCCCAGATACTCATGCGGACACCGCGGACGCCGATGCTCATCCCGATATAAGCGACAGCGACCAGGCGCCCGCCAAAATGCCCCACAGTTACGATCCCGATGCCGACACGGAGAAACCCCTCTGGCTCAAATTCTTGAATCTGTTCGGCATCGGCATGGGGCTACCGCTTTCGATGGCGTTGCCCCTCCTGATGATGATTTGGGGCGCTGTGGGGCTGATAAGCAACGGCATCATCGGTCCGCTGCTGAAATCGCCCGCGTTGTATGCGCCCCTGTCCAGCGTCGTCGCGCTGATCACGATGGCGTTGGTGGGGCGCACTGCTGGGATGACCATTCGGCGGATTCTGCGTGAGGAAGCCACGCCAGTGGTTGATAGGCACGGGCTGATTGGCACGACGGGACGCGCTGTCTACGAAATCACCCACGAAGGGGGTGTGGCGCATGTGCGCGACCGCTATGGCAACCTGCATCGCATCGTGTGCCGCACGGTACCAGGCGAACCCGCTATCCCTGCAGACACCCCTATCCTCGTCGCCCGCTACGACGAACACGCCCAACTCTACTGGGTGGAACGCAACCCACTGGAACTCCCTGAAGATTCCACTGAGGTACAATCCTCGGTGCCACACACCCAACAGATCGGGGGACAAACTTTGAACGGAGGTTAAACAATGCATAGCTGGTTCATACTCATCGGATTGGCGCTCATGTTGCTGGCAGGGTTCGGGGGCAATTTTATCCCCGTTTGGGGACCGATGCATCAGATTGTCTCCTTCGCGCTTGGCACCCTGCTGCTGCTCGTCGGGTTCATCTTCCTGATGATTTCCAAGTTCTATGTGCGTCCGTCGGCGAACATGGCGTATGTGCGCACGGGTTTCGGGGGACGGAAGGTCGTGTTGGACGGTGGCGCGCTCGTGTTCCCCTACCTGCACACCCTCGTGCCCGTGTCGCTGGAGACCATGAAGCTGGAAGTCGAACGCAAAGGACCCGACGCCTTGATTACCCGCGACAACCTGCGGGTGGATGTGAAAGCCGAGTTCTACATTAAGGTACAACCTGAAGTGGACGCAATCCTCAACGCCGCGCGCTCGCTGGGCGACAAGTCGGTGAACGCGCAGTCGGTGTCGCAACTGGTGTTCGAAAAGCTCGTCTCCGCACTGCGCAGCGTGGCGGCGACCAAAGACCTCGTGGAGATCCACGCCCAACGCGACGCCTTCGCCAGCAGCGTGCAACAACTCGTGCGCAGCGACCTCGAACAGAACGGACTCACGCTGGAATCGGTCACCATCTCGCGCTTAGACCAGACCTCGCAAGAGATGCTCTCCGATAACAACATCTTCGACGCGCAAGGCAAACGCAAGATTACCGAAATCACGCAAGCGGCGCTGGTGGAGCGCAACCGCTTGGAACAGGAAGCGCGACGCGAAATCACCCTCAAAAATGTACAGACCCAGAAAGAGATTCTGGAGCTGGAGCGTCAGCGTGCCGAGGCGGAGGCAGCCCAGCAAGCCGAAGTCGCCAAAGTGCAAGCCGAGAAGAAGCGCGAAGCCGACACCTATCGCATCGAGCAAGAGCGACAGGTACAAGAAGCGCAGATTCAGCAAGAGCAAGCCGTGCGCGTCGCGGCGATTGAACGCGATCGCCTCTTGCTTCTGAAGCAACAGGAACTGCAAAAAACCGACATCGACCGCGAGAAGGCGGTGGAACTGGCGCAACGCGAGAAAGAGATCGCCGTCGCGGAGGCGGAGCGCCAGCGCGCTGAAGCGGAAAAGCAAGCCCTCGAAGCCCAAGCGGAACGCGAACGCGCCAAACAGCAGGTGATCACCGTCGAGCAGCTCGCCGCCGCCGAGCGCGAGGCGCAGGCGAAACTCATCGCCGCCAAACAGCAAATCGAACAAGAGCGCATCAAACGCGAGACCGATGTTCAAGTGGCGGCGTTCGCCGAAGTGAAGCAAGCCGAAGCCCAAAAACAAGCCGCCGAACTGGAAGCGCAAGCCACCCTGACCCGCGCACAAGCCGAAGCCAAAGCCCGCGAACTACAGGCACAAGGCGAGACCGCCGTCAAAATGGTCGATGTGAACATCGCCCGCGAGCAAGTGGAAATCGAACGCGCCCGCGTGGAGGTGGAGCGCCAAGCCCTCGAATATCGCCAGACCTACAGCGAAGCCGCGCTGAAGTTCGAACTCGAAAAACTCCGCATCGAAGCCCAGCGCGATGTGCAGGTCGAACTGGCGCGCTCCATCGGCGAGTTCATGAGCCGCGGCACGATGAACATCTTCGGCGACCCCGAAACCCTCGCCCGCATGACCGAACAATACGCGAAAGGCTTGGGATTGGGCATGGCGGTCGACGGTGCACTCGCGGGACTCCAAGCGCTGGGCGACGGCAACGGCAAACTCGGCGAAATGGCGCAGCAACTGATGGCAATCGCACAACGCATTGGCGCAGTGCGCATGCAAGCGCAGACCGACGCTGCGCAAACCACGGATACCAAACCGGAGGCATAGCGCCCCCAGAGCTGCGCTTGGAGCGGCAGAAAACGCACGCCTGCACCCCGAAAACGCAGGCGTGCATTGCTAACATCCAGCACCCACCTCCCGTCTTCACGGTATAATTTCAATTAGAATGTATCGACGATGGATGGGCGCGACGCTGCTCGGCTCGATAGGCGTGTTGGGCTTGGGCGCGGGGGCTCTGCTCTGGATATTAAGCCGCGATGCACCGCTCCCCAGAGGAGCGCAACTGGCGGGCTATTCACTCGCAGGTGTACGCCCCAGTACACTCCGAAACTACCTGCAGAACCTGCAAGTCATCCTTGCCGAACAACCTGTGATTGTGGAACAAGCCCCGAACCGCCCAACCCGTCTCAAAGACTGGGGCATCGAGCTGGATGTGGCTACCACCCAACAGGCGGTTCTTGAAGCGTGGGCGCGTATCCCCCTGTGGGAACGGGTGTTCGGCACGCCACACTTGCAAATCCAACCGCAGTGGGCGACGATTCCCGAACTCTTTCAAACACAGCTGAACGAATTTCGCTACCTGGAGCGCCCCCCCCAAGACGCGCGCGTTCGCTTCGCGAACGGGCAGGTGCAAATCATCCCAGAACAGCTCGGCTGGACGCTCGCGCCCGACGAAAGCCTTCGCAACTTGCTGGACGCCTTGCAGGCACTGCCCGCCGCGCACACGGCGTTTCCATTGGCGATGCGGACCACGCGCCCCCGAATCACCTCCGAGCAACTCAGGACCATCACGGGGGTCATCGCCAGCTATACCACGCGCTTCCCAGGCTATCAGGTACAGCGCAACACCAATATCCGACTGGCTGCGCTGGCGCTGGATGGGCGTGTGCTGCTGCCTGGGGAGCGGCTTTCGTACAACCAGGCGGTCGGCAAACGCACGCTCAAACAAGGCTTTCGACCCGCGCCCGTGATTGTGCGCGGGGAAAAACGGTTGGGAATCGGTGGTGGCATCTGTCAAGTCTCGTCTACGCTGTTCAACGCCGCCCTGTTAGGCGACCTCAAAATCGTGCGTCGCGTCAACCACTCCATCCCCGTTGACTATGTGCCTCTCGGACGCGACGCTACCGTGTCCGACACAGGCATCGACTTCGTCATCGAAAACCCGTTTGACCACCCGATTGCCCTCTCAACTGAGTTGGGGCGCTCCTCGCTCACGATTCGTATTCTGGGCGCGCCCCAACCGGGGCGGCGCGTGGCGCTAAAAACCGAGCGTTCCCTATTACCATCTCCGCCTGTAGAATTGGTACCCCACCCGAACCTGCCTGAAGGGAAACAGCGCGTCCTGAAAAAGGGTTCCCCAGGCTTCCGCGTAGTGCTGTGGCGCGAAGTCTATCAGGACGGGGTCTTGGTCAAACGCGAGCGCGTAGCGACCAGCACCTACCGTGCCCAGCCACGAGTCATCGCGGTGGGAACGAAACCCACACCAGCCGACACGGAGTCGAGCGATACTGATATAAGACCTTGAAAACCCACAAGAACGCGCCCGCACGGTGGGGTGAATCGCCCTACATGGTATACTCTCTCTTAAGGGTGATGATGCGGATGCATAAACAGCGGATTGTAATAGCCGACGATGAGCCGATTATTTTGCTGGACCTTCGGCAGATGCTCGAAGAGTTGGGCATGAGCGTAGTCGGCGAGGCGAGCGACGGCAAGCAGGCGGTCGAAAAAGTGCGCCAACTGAAACCCGACCTCGCGATCTTGGATGTGAAGATGCCCGAAATGGACGGCATCGAGGCGGCGCGCGTGCTTCACGAAGAACGCCTCGCGCCCGTGATTCTGCTCACCGCCTACAGCGACAGTGAACTCATCCAACGCGCGAAGCAAGCAGGGGTGTATGGCTATATCGTAAAGCCTTTCAAACAAGCGGACCTGACCCCCGCCATCGAGGTCGCCCTCGCCCGCTACCAAGAAGCCCGCGAACTGGAGCAACAGGTGGATGACCTCAAAGAGGCGCTGGAAACCCGCAAGATCATCGAACGCGCGAAGGGCATCCTGATGGATACCTACGGGCTGCGTGAACAGGAAGCCTATCGGCGTATCCAGGTGCAGAGCATGAACACACGCAAGAGCATGCGCGAAATCGCCGAAGCCATCATCATTGCGCACACGATTCAAAGCCCCACCCCATGAAACTCTCCGTCATCACCGACGAAATCGCCAATGACCTGCAGGTCGCCCTGCAGGTCGCGCGGGAGTTCGATATCGACGCGGTGGAGCTGCGCACCTTATGGGGCGTGAACATCGCGCAGGCGGATGAGGATATCCTCCGCCGCGCCAAAGCGCTGCTCAAGGAGTACGGGCTGCGCGTCTGCTCGCTGGCAACGCCCGTCTTCAAGACCGACCTCTTTGGCGTTGTGGAGCGCGGTCCCCTGCACGCTGCACAAGAAGCCGACCTGAGCGTGCAAATCCCTCTGCTGCAACGCTGCTTGGAATACGCTGCGTTTTTCGATGCGCCGCTCGTGCGGATTTTTGCGTTTTGGCGGGCTGGTGAACTGACCCCCGAACGCGAAGCGCATATCCTCCACTGGATCGAGCGCGCCCTACCCTACGCCGAACGCGCCGATATCAAACTGGGCTTGGAAAACGAGCATAGCTGCCAAGTGGGCACAGGCGCGGAGCTGGCGCAAATCTTGAGCCAGTTCAACTCGCCTTACTTAACCGGCGTCTGGGACCCAGGCAACGCGTTCGTCTTAGGCGAAGCGGCGCAAACAGGCTATGCCATCGCGCAACCCTATGTGCAGCACATCCATATCAAAGATGGCATTCGCCAGCCTGACGGCTCCGTGCAGTGGGTCATCGTCGGACAAGGCGAAATCGGCTACGCGGAACATTTTCAGCAAATCGCGCGTAGCGGGTATCAAGGATACCTCGCGTTGGAAACGCACGCACGAATCGAAGGCGTATCGCAGGCAGAGGTCTCGCGCCAATGCTTGCACGCAATGCAGCAACTTATTCAGACAAGTTCAGGAGGCAACTAATGGCGAACATTACGGTACGCACTTTTCGAGAACTACTCAAACGCAAGCTGGTGAAGGGCATCGGTTTGATTGCGCTCTTAGCGATTGTCGCCAGCATGGTTATCTTCTTCGCTATCCCACCCGGTGCGCCCATCCAACGCGAACAAGGAATCGGACTGGATCAGCCCGTCGTTAAAGTGGGCGATGTAATCGTCACGGAGGGCGAACTGCAGAAGTTCATCAACGCCCAAACTCAAAACAACCCCCCCACCGAATATGGCGCAATCCTGCAGATGCGCTATCAGACCGCCCAGAGCCTCGCAAACCAACTGGCGATGACCCTCGAACTGGAAAAACTGGGCTATCGCGCAACGAACGCGGAAATCGAAACCGCAAAAGAGGAATATATCAAGTCCCAAATCGACCTGCTCCGCCAGCAGTTGCTCCCTGAGGGTAAAGGCGACGATCGCGACCTCGATAAGGCGCTCCGCGAACGCAACCCCAATATGTCGCTCAAACGACTCCGCGACCAAATCGCCGCCGAAGTGCCCGACCTGCAGTTCCGTATCTTCGTCACGCAAGACAAGTTCCTCAAGAGCCTGCGCGAAAAATACAACCCTACCGACGAACAGGTGCGCCTGATGTTCGAACAGGTCTACCCCGCCCGCATCTTTGTGTCCGTCGAAAAACATAAAGACAAGGCACAAGCGCGTATCCAAGAGGCGTACAAAGCTCTCAAATCGGGCAAGCCGTTCGCCGAAGTCGTCCAACAATACTCCGACGACCCCGAACCCATCAAAAAGCACGGCGGACGCGTCACCGGCAGCGGCTACTATGAGATCCAAGAGCAACTCACCAGCCTCTTCGGCGCGGAAGTCGCCAACCGCATCATGGCATTCAAACCAAACCAAGACTACTCCGAACCCCTACAAGACAAAGAGAAAAAAGGCTACTACATCTACGCCATCGCAGAGCGCAAGATGGAAGCGCCGCCCGACTTCAACGAGAAAAAAGACCAGTACCGCCAAGCATTTGTCACTATGCGCGTCAGCAATGAACAACAGCGCGTAATGAACGCTGCCCTGCAAGACTTCAAACCAGAACTCGTTGACCCGCTGCTGGCGCAGTATGACAAACTCACCAAAACGATGGCGATGCAAACCCCCGAACGCTTGAAGACCTTCAAAGAGGTCAACGACGCCCTCACCCCCGTCGTGAACTCCTCGAACCCGAATGTGCGCCTCGCCCAGTGGATGCAAATCCTCGTCTTGAACCAACTGGTGCAACTGCACAAAGAGGTGAAGGACAAAGAGGGTGAGAAGAAATATCGAGAGCAACTCACGGCAGCGGTGAACCGCTTCTTCAACGAGGGCGGCGAAGACCTCAATATTCGGTTGCTACGCGCGGAAATGCTCATCGAGCAGGGCAAAAAACAAGAAGCCTTAAACGACCTCGAAATCGCCGCTGGGCTGGCAGCGCGTCCCAACGACTTCCGCTACCTCTTCGGAATCGCAGAACTCTACGAGAAAGCCGGACGCAAAGACCTTGCGCAGCAGACCCAGAAACGCGCTCAAGACCTGCAAAAAGCACTCCAACGCCAGCAAGAAGAACAACAACGGATGATCCAGAAACAGCTGGAAGCGCTGCGCAAACAACAAGAAGCGGAACAGAAAAAACAACAGGAGGCGCAAAAGCAGGCGCAATCGGGCGCCCAGCAGCAACCGCCCGCCCAAAACGCGCCACAACAAGGGAAATAACTCGCTTACGCGGAACAACAACCCCGCCATTCCGCGTAAGCGAGCGTTTCGCACTCTAACCCGTACGCTTCCCTGAAGCGTGTAGGATATAATCTTCCTAATCATGCGGGTCGCTGTTGTGGGTTTGGGCGCCGTGGGCAGCGCTGCGCTGCGGTTTCTGGCGAAACAGCGCGTCGAGGCGGTCGCTACGAGCAGTTCACGCGCGGAAGCTCTCACGGCGAAAGCTGTATCTACCACCTGACCTATGCCAATCCCTATTACACTCGCCCCATGCGCCGGGCGTTCCCACTCTGGCAGGAACTTCAAGCCGAAGCGGGTCAGCCGCTGACCGCAGCCTCTGACCCACAAGCCGCGCGTGTGGTTTGTTAGGGATGTTCCGGGAATGGGTTCAGGTTCTCTATTCTCAACGGCTACGAAGCCGCACAAAAAATCACCACAACCACGACGAAATTTGCCCCAAAATCCCCTGGAATCCCCGTAAACCCCTTGACTTTTGAATACTGTATATGCT
>NKPV01000190.1 GCA_002254605.1 Armatimonadetes bacterium JP3_11 | reverse complement strand
GGTGTTGGGCGCGGGGCGCGAAGAGGGATTGGTGCTGTACCGCAATACACTCTTCGGCGGTCCGACGCTTTCCGTTTCGGGAATTACCCCCGCACAGGGGGCAAACCAAGGGAGTTTACGGGTTGCGATCATAGGCGCTGGGTTTGAGCCTGGGGCAACGGTGCGCTTGGAGCGCGGTAGCGTGCAGATTCTTGCGACGGATGTGGAGTTTGTAAGCGCCACGCGCCTTAACGCCACCTTCCAGTTCAACGGCGAACCTGTGGGCACGCAGTGGGATGTGGTGGTGCGCTTACCCAATAACTCGGAGGCGCGTTTGGCTAATGGCTTCAGTATCGTGGAGGCGGTTCCCAACATCGCCGCGGTGTCGCCCGGAGGCGCACGCCCACTGTCTACCCTTACAGTAACGATTACAGGGAGCCTGTTTGTGCCCGGCGCTCAGGTTACCTTGCTGCCTCCCACGAACGTCTCGGTAGACCCCATCAACGCGACCAGAGTGGAATATCTGTCCCAGAATCAGATTCGTGCTACCTTCAACTTAGCACCATATCAACAGATAGAGAGCAACAGCGACACGCTGACTGCCCGCCTGCAGGTACGCAACCCGAACCAGCAGACGAGCAACTTGGTGAACTGGGTCCTGCAGTTCCCAGCAATTACTGTGTCGTCTAATGTGCGTTCACTCGAACTAACGCAGGATGCCTCCAACTTCACAGTGGAAGTCGAGGTGACCAACGCTCTCGACTCGGAGCCGCTTCGTGCGGAATATCGGTTGTGGCTCAGGGGTGGTCAAGAGCGTCGTATTGCACCTTCGCAGATGCAGCCGCTGGGCAATCGGCGGTGGCGCTTGACCTTCCCTGCGGAAGGCGCCATTCCAAGCAACTTTGCCGACACCGGTACGCTATACATCTATCATATGGGACGGCGTGGAAATACGCTTTTGACCCTCTACCGCCCCTATGCCGCACAGATTAACTACCCCGTTCAACAAAACAACCTCACAAGTCCCGCGAGGCTCTATCTCCAAATCACGAACGATTCCCCTGCGGTAACGGTGGTGTTGCGTCAGGGCGATCGCGTGATTGAACCGAGTACGCTCTCGCGCACTCCAGATGGATGGCTGGTGGGCGTCACGCAGATAGAAGCCCAGTTCCCCATTCGTCTGGAGGATCTCGGCGACTGGACAGCAGAGGTGCGCTACAGCGAGACTCAGGCTGCGCGTATTGAAAACGCCGTGCAGATTACGCGCGGGCGACCCCAGATAAACTCCTTGTCTCTTACATCGAGACTGTCGTGGCAAGAGTCGCACCTCGTTACGATTCAGGGGAGTTCGTTTGCCCCCGTGATGCGCGTACGCGCGGTGATTAACGATGAGCAGAGCGTCGTGGATACGCGCGTTATCGAAGCAGACGAGGTGCAAGTCAACGAGCAAGGCACTGAGATCAAGGCACGCTTCCGCTTCGCCGACCACCTGCGCGATACCGCTTATATGCGTTATGAGGTCTACTCGCCCTATACCGAGACGGCTACAGCTTATGACTATCACCCGATTGGTGTCCCCAAGATTGAACTCGCGCTCTGGTCGGTTCCTTCCTTCTTCCGTGCGGGGGCAGGCGATACCTTCACTTTCAGAATCAGCACAGGCGCGCTACCCGAGGCGCCTGTGCTTGTCTTTACAGTTCCTGTCAGTGAGCAAGATATTGATTCGGGACTGTGGGATATGGAGTATCGCATCGAGGAGTACACCTCTTGGGCGAACCGCCGTGTGATTAGCAGCGGGCGTCGCGAGCTGACCCCCGAAAACACCTTGTTGATTGCCCAGCTCTCGCCGATACCTCCCTTTGCGGTGCGTTATGTAGATGTGTATGTGCGTTTTGTTGCCCGCGGGCGCACTTCCATCGAAACGCCCGTTCTACGCGACTCGCGATCGAGAGTCGCCCCAATAGTCGTAGTTCTTGGGGCAGCGACAATCCTTGCTGTTGGCTCCTATGTGCTTCAGGCAGGATGCGACTTTTTCAGCAGCTACAACCTCCAATTGACGGGGGCTGTTATGGACGCTCTTGATTCTGCAGGGGTAAGTCAAGCGGGGGCGTGGGCAGACTGGCTCCTTGACCGCGACAATGTGCGACGCCTGATGGATTTGTACACGATGGATCGCAAGAGTATCTTTGAGTACATGCTGACCTCTATTGGACAGGAGGCACTGAGCGCCGGCGGAAGTGCTTTGCAACAGGCAGCTAAGGATGTTGGCACACGCGTGTTGAGGAAAAAGCTCAACCGCTACAACATCCCCGAAGAGATGATTGACCCGCTCGCCGATGCGTTCGTACGCGCGTATGAAGGCTACAAGCAAATCGGTGAGGCGTCCGATCCGAACAGTGTCGCAGCAACTTATCAAAACGCGGTTAACGAACTCAATGGGCTGCTGCTTCAGTATGCCTTCAACGAAAATGTACTCGAGCCACCAGACGGCATCGATCTCGCAAACTACTTGCCGAACACTTATGGCATTATCCTGAATGTAGGGTTGTCTACCTTCCTCAATACCGCGTCGAGATGTTTGAGCTTGGCGCGCGCTGCGGACCGTCTTTTTGATCGCCTGGAGCCTCCTGCCCCACGGCGCGTCCGAAACTCGTGGGATCCCAACGAGAAGCGTGGCAGCGTTGGAATCGATGGGTATGTGCGCACGGATAGTACGATCGTCTACGAACTGCTGTTCGAAAACTTAGCGACGGCAACGGCAGGAGCGCAGGAAGTGCTTCTTGAGGACACACTGCCCGAATCGCTGGACGAATCGACCCTGCAGTTTCTGTGGGTTCAGGTGGGGTCTCAACGCTTGACCCTGCCCGAGAACACTACCGCGCTCAACCACACGATTGACCTGAGTCCGCAGTTGCCCGTGGTTGTGCGAGTCACCAGCGACTACGATTCAGCCACGCGCAAGCTCCGTGTCCGATTTAGCGGTATCGACCCCAGAACGAACAATTACTATGAGGAAGGCTTTTTGCCGCCGAACCAGACCCCACCGCAGGGTGAAGGTAAAGTAGTGTTCCAAATTCGCCCGCGCAATAATGTGGCGTCGGGCACGGTGGTCAACAATCAGGCAGTAATTACTTTTGACCCGCACTTGCAAGCGAATCCGCCCATCGTTACCAACACGCACACGCTCACTTTGGACGGGCAGCCGCCGCAGGTGACGATTGAAGTGCCTGCCAGCACAGTACCGGAG
>NKPV01000186.1 GCA_002254605.1 Armatimonadetes bacterium JP3_11 | reverse complement strand
GGCGGCGTGCAGGTACTCTCCAGTTCAATATGGCGTCCTGCAGCCGAGGAGTCGTTGAACGCGAGCATTGCGTCCAACACATGGTACGCCAGCACGCCGTTCAAGCGGTTGGGGCGTCCTTCCTGAATGGCGCGAATCATCTCGGCTAAGCCCAAGCTGCGATACTGCTCGGCATAGGGATGGGTGAGGGGCATCTCCCGCCATTCCTGCTCGCCTGCTTTGCGCAACAGCACTGGACCGCCAAAGCCGTTCGGGTCGGGAACGCCCAAAGTGCCTTCCGTGCCGTACACTTCAATACATGGCAGCCGATGCGCATGCACATCAAACGACATGATGACCGTCGCAATCGCGCCGTTATGAAACTCCATCGCGCCAGTAATGTGGGTGGGGGTTTCCACCTGTATCACCTTGCCATACTTCGCCTCGCTGGTGATGACGCGCGTGGGGCGTGTGATACGGCTCATCCCTGCCACGCGCCGCACGGCGCCCAGCAGCGTGACCAACGCTGTGAGATAGTAGGGACCCATATCCAGCATCGGACCGCCGCCCTCTTTGTAAAAGAATTCGGGATTGGGATGCCAGTGTTCGTGCCCGGGGCAGAGCATAAACGCCCCCGCCCCTACGGGCTCACCGATGGCGCCGTCGTGAAGCAGTTTCAAGCAGGTTTGAATCCCCGCGCCCAGCACGGTATCCGGCGCACAGCCGATATACAGCCCCTTCTGTTGCGCGATTTGTAGCACCTCACGCGCCTCGTCGCGGTTCACCCCGAACGGCTTCTCGCAATAGACATGCTTGCCCGCCAGCAGCGCGGCTTTGTTCACAGGCGCATGGGCTTGGGGAGGCGTTAGGTTCAGCACAACTTCGATCTCAGGATGGTTCAACAACTCGTCCACGCTTAGCACATGGGGAATGCCGAACTGCTGGGCGCGTTTCTGTGCGAGTTCAGGGATCGCATCCGCGACGGCAAACACTTCAATTTCGGGGAACCGTTGCGCCACACGCAGATACACAGGGCTAATATTCCCGCAACCAATCACGCCGACTTTCATAGCAGGGGTAGTGTACCCCGATTACCCAAAAGGCAATTGGACTCAGTAGGTTGATAGGGTATAATCAAAAGCGATGCGCGGCTGGCAATGGGTTCTGTTGCTTGCGCTGGTGCTGAGTCAGACGCCTGCGATTGGATGGCGTGAGGCGTTTTCCAAGCCGCGCTGCGATGTGGCAATCTGCAAGTGTCGCGACTGTGCGGGCGGCGCCAACTGCTGCTGCGCCAAAGCCCGAACCCCCTTGGAGCAGGTAATGGCGCAGAGCCAGTGCGACCGCGCCGAGCAGAAGCAACTTGCACTCACGGAAATGCCGCGCATGGCGTTCGCACCAGAGATTCTGGCGCCTGCGCCGCGCCTTGTTTGGGCAACGATTGAACTCCAAGCGCCTCAACTCCTCTCTCGTACCATCGTTCCCCGAAGCCCACCACCCCGATAACTCCTTCAGACTCGCCTAACTGTGTCGCTGAGCCTTGCTTGGCTTGTAGACCGTGTGTGGACAAGAGTGTCCACGCCCCACAGAAACCCTATTTGACGGAAGACGCGGACAAGATGTCCGTGGCTAAGAGAATCTTCGCTTGGACAAGAGTGTCCAAGCCACAGAGAGTCTGAAGGAGGTTCATCATCATGAAGCGAAACGGCTTTACACTGATAGAGTTGCTGGTAGTTATTGCGATTATCGCCATTTTGGCGGCGATTCTGTTCCCTGTGTTCGCACAGGCGCGTGAGAAGGCGCGTCAGACCCAATGTCTGTCAAACTGCCGACAGATGGGGATTGCCGTGCAGATGTATACGCAAGACTACGACGAGACGCTTCCGACCGTGCGCATGATGGGTACGCCAGGCGAGAGCTGGATTGTGCTGGTGCAGCCGTATGTGAAGAACGAGTTGCTGCGCCGTTGCCCGTCCGATGGCAGCCCTGCATGGAACGATCCCCAAAATCCGCGCCTGACTTCGTACGGCTTCAACGCCTACTTCGACCCGTTCCATCCGCCCTATGGCAATCATACGCAGGGGCGTCCGATGACGCTGGCGTCGGTGAACTTCCCCGCGAACTGCGTCTTCGCCGCGGAGTTGGCGGAACGCCACAGCCGAACGGGCATGCTCATTCGTGGGGATCACTTCATGCCGATGTATTGGGGCAACCCGCCGCGCGTGGTGGATAGCCAAATGAACATGATGACCTGGGACATGGAGCGGCGCATCCCCGCGACCTTAGCCATCACACGCCATAGCGGCGGCTCAAACTATGTGTTCGTGGATGGGCACGCCAAGTGGCACAAGTTCGAACAGACTTGGCAACAGACACCCGGTCAACCGCCCACCCGCGACTGGTACGACCCGATGCGAACCGAGAACCTGTAACTCAAATCAACCGTGCCCGCCCTTGTCCGTGTTGACCAGGGAGGGCACGAACCGCTTCAATAGTACCGATTAGGAAGACAGACGGAATAATATGCTTTCCGCCTTCTCGCGGAATGCATCAAAGGGATCGGCGCTCATTGCTGAGACAAATGGGACACACTGGGGGCAGCGCGTTCGGTTTCTTCGGCTTTAAACACGGCGCGGCGTTTAAGCCTTATCATTCTGGCGATGAGGTTTGGAGGGGATATCTTGATCTGGTCGCGACGAGAAGACCTTATCTAAACATTCTTGGAGCCACTCCAACTTTTTATCTTTGGGTACGGGATGATGAGGAATCCTCAATTCATCGAGAATATCAGCAAACTGTGTCCAATCTTGCGCACCACTGAGCTCCAACCATAAAATATTTGCCTGACGGAGCGCGCTCTTCATTTTTTCTGAAATTGTGTCCGCCACGAAAACTTTCACATCCCGTGCGAACGCCGCATCTGCACCTTCAGGATTCCCTCTACCCATTAATTTCACTTCGCATCGGAACTTTTCGCCGTCAGGATTGGTTAGGTAAAAATCACCTTCTCGCGTTTCGTCGGATGTGGGATTTTGCTCGAAATACTGAGGCGACACTTGATGAAGTTCACATAAAACGGTCATCAGTGGTTTTTCGACTTGCTTTCCTGCTGTGCTCCATGCACCGCCACGAATTGTCGCACGCGCTACTGCAAGCGCGTTAATCACGATCAGGCTTTCGGCGACATCCAGGGACACGCTAACATCACGAAAGGTCAGCCTTATTTCCACTCCAAAGGTGGTTTCGTCTTGAACCAATTCCTCGACAATTTGTCGCAACTTTTCATAGTGTTTGAGGGACTCTTCTATAACAACTTC
>NKPV01000233.1 GCA_002254605.1 Armatimonadetes bacterium JP3_11 | reverse complement strand
CGCGGGCAAGTGTTGGCGGTGCTGGACAGCGAGGAGATTCATCGGGCGGAGGTCGCCTACGCGCAAGCCAAGCGGCAGTTGGAGTTCGCCCGCGCCGAACTGGAGCGACGCAAGCGACTGGCGCAACTGGGCGCGTATAGCAACCCGGCGCTGGAAGACGCGCGCGCGAAACTCGCACAAGCCCGCGCCGAACTGCAAGCCGCCGAAGCCGACGCACGTGCCGCCCAAAACGCAGTACAAAATGCCCAATCGGCTCTGAACAAGGCGCAAGCCCAGCTCCAGCAAATACACGCCCAACTCACCCGCGCCGAACGGCTCCTGCAAGCCCAACTCATTGCGCAGCAAGAGTACGAGTCGATCCGTGCCCAGCACGAGATTGCGCAGGCGGAGGTGCAGTCGGCGCAAGCGCAACTCGATTCCGCCCGCGCGGCGCAACACGCGGCGGCGACGCGCCTGCAAACCGCGCGCGAAACCTTCCAGATCGCACAGCAACAAGCCGAACGCGCAGAACAGGTGTTCCAAGGTCAATATCTGACAACCAAAGAAGTCGCCGACGCCGAAGCGAACTATCGTCAGGCGCAACTCGCCCTCGAAGCCGCGCTGGACGAACTGCACCTACTCGGCGGCAGACCCGACGGCGGACACCAACTCGTGCTAACCGCGCCTTTCGACGGGCGAATCGCGACGCTGGAAGTGACCGTCGGCGAGACCGTCACGCCCGACAAGCCCATTTTCCGAATTCTCAACACGAACGCGCTCTGGGTGAGTTTCGATATCCACCCTGACGACCTGCCCTATGTACGCCCTGGACAGCCCCTGCGATTCTCCGTCGACTCCGTGCCCAATACGCAATTTGAAGCCACGGTGCAACTGTTGATGCCCGAAGCCGACCCGAATAAACGCGTAGTGAAAGCGCGCTGCGTCGTTTCCAACCCCAATTCACGCCTCAAGCCCGGACTGTTTGTGCGTGCGGAGCTGCCCATCGTCATTGAACGGAGCGCCCTCATTGTGCCTGCAGAAGCCGTGCAGCGTATCGAGGGCAAACCGTACCTGTTTGTGGCGACAGGGCGCGCGGGTGAATTTGCACTGCGCCCAGTGCAACTGGGACAAACCGTCAATAACCAAGTTGTGATACGGGACGGTGTAAAAGCCGGTGAGCGCGTTGTCGTGCGCAACGCCTCGCTGATTACCGGGATGCTCTTTGGAGGTGGCGAGGAATGAGCATGCCTATTGGTACGCTATCGCTTCGAGGGGCGTGGTATAATCGCGCCATGCGGGTGTTGGAAGGAACCCGCGAAGAGATTGCCTCCCGTGCAAGAGCGCAGTTCTACTTGTAGAGATTGTGTTCGTGTAAATACCAAAATTCAGGGAGTCGACCATGTTAGAATCACTCATACGCTTTTCGGTACGCAATCGAGCGGTCGTGTTGGTGCTGACGCTCTTTTTGGTGGGTGTAGCCATCTATCAGGCGTTGCAGCTGCCTATTGACGCCGTGCCCGACATCACCAACAAGCAGGTGGTCATCAACGCGCTCGCGCCCGGTTTGGGCGCGCAAGAGGTCGAACGGCAAATCACCTTCCCCATCGAGCTGGGGCTGGCAGGGCTGCCCTATCTGAAAGAGACGCGCTCCACCTCGATGTTCGGGCTGTCGCAGGTAACGGTGGTGTTTGAAGACTCGGTAAATCTCTACTTCGCGCGACAGTTAGTCAGCGAGCGGCTTCAGGCAATTCAAACCGAGCTTCCCCCGGGTGTCCGCGCCGAGATGGGACCCGTCAGCACGGGGCTGGGCGAACTGGCGCACATCGAGGTGCGCAACCCGAACCTGAGCCTGATGGAACGCGCCGCCTTGGCGGACTGGGTCATCCGACCGCAACTGCTCACCGTGCCCGGCTTAGCGGAGGTGACGCGCTGGGGCGGTGAAACACGCCAGTAT
>NKPV01000192.1 GCA_002254605.1 Armatimonadetes bacterium JP3_11 | reverse complement strand
TAGAAACACCTGCGCGCGGCGCGCCCCCTGCGCATACACTTCGGCGATTTGCGGAAGTCGCACGAACGCTTCGAGGGTGATTTCAGGCTGCTCGGCGGCGACGAGGTAGTCCAAATCGCCAACATCTTCCTGCATGCGCCGTGCAGAGCCGCCCAGCAAGGCATGTTGCACCCCCTCCAGTTGCTCGATCGCTTGCAGAAGCTCCCGCCCGCGTGGGAGGGCAAAACCCAACGGCGTGCGCTGTTGCGATTTGTGTTTGAGTTCAACCAAGCGAAGCAACCGCTCGCGCCGTTGGGGACTAAACAACGGGTCTGCCGCCCCACTGAGAAGCGCTTGACGCAGGCTCTGTAGGTCGCTTACGCCCAGCTGCTCATGCAACATGCGCGCCGTCTTCGCACCAATCCCCGGAACTGCCATTACCTCCAGAATCCCAGGCGGAACCTGCTGCAGCAACTGTGCGCGTTTGGGAATGACCCCTGTCTGGAGGTACGCTAAAATCTTCTCCGCAATCGCCGCACCAATACCTGGGATCTGTTCCAACGCTTCCGCGCCGCCTTCTGCAAGGGTTTCGATAGGGGTTTGCAGGGTTTCAAGAGCGCGCGCCGCTTGCCGATACGCACGCGACTTGTATGGACTATCGCCCACATAATCGCTCAGGTCGGCGAGCTCCAGAAACTGTTGGGCGATTGCCTCGTTGGACATGCCAGGATTATACCTGCCGTTCGAGGGACTGTTTCATGAGAGGCTATTTAGGGATCTTGCCTTGCAAGATACCGCCTCAAACACCGTATCCCAAGCAACCCCACCCAACCTGAGCGGTGAATTCCAGTTCCCTTTCTACGCCAGTTTGCAGGAGTCGGGGAGGCTTGACCGAACCTACTTTTTCGGAGCAAAAACGATGGTCGTGGACACTTTGAGCAAGGCGTTCTGGCGCAGTGTGGAGCAGCACGCCGAGAAAACCGCGATGCTGGTGAAACGCGAAAAACAGTTTCGCCCGATTACCTACCGCGAGCTGGGCAAGCGCGTCTATGCATTCGCTCGCGCGTTGCACGAACTGGGCGTGCGCAAGGGCGACCGCGTGGCAATCCTCTCGGAAAACTGCCCCGAATGGGCAATTACCGACTGGGCGACGCTCTGCTTGGGCGGTATCACCGTGCCCATCTACCCCACGCTTACCGCGTCGCAGGTGTTGGAGATTCTCAGCGATTCGGAGCCGAAAGTGCTGGTGGTCAGCGACAAGAAGCAACTGCGCAAGGCGTGTGAGGCGGTCGCGAACACAGGGCTGAACCTCCAGCGCATCGTGATTGACCCCAAAGATGTGAGCGACACGCCCACTTTTGAGCAAATGCTCAACCAGCCAGGTGCACTGACCGAGAGCGATCTACAGGGGATGGTACAAGCCAGCCAGCCCGACGATATTGTGACTTTTATCTACACCTCGGGCACAACGGGCGAACCCAAAGGCGCGATGCTGACCCATCGCAATCTCATCACCAATATCGAAGCGGTACTGGAACTCATCGACTGGCATCCGACGGATCTCTTTTTATCGTTCCTGCCGCTCTCGCATGTGTTCGAACGGATGGCGGGGCATTTCCTGCCGATTTATGCGGGGCTGACCATCGCCTATGCCGAAAGCCTGTTCACCCTTGCCAACGATATGCAGGAGGTCAAACCGACGATAATGCTGGGCGTGCCGCGCTTCTATGCGTCGGTGATGGATCGGATTCTCACATCCGTGCGCCAGATGCCACCCCTGCGCCAGAAACTGTTCTATCGGATGCTGGAAGTGGGCAAGACTTACTCGCGGTACTGGCGTGAAGGCAAAAGCGCGCCCTGGGGGGTGAAACTTCAGCACGCCGTGTTGGACAAGCTGGTCGGGGCGAAGATTCGCGAGCGTGTGGGGGGGAGGCTGCGCTACTTTATCTCCGGCGGCGCGGCGCTGCCCAAAGAGGTCGCCGAATTCTTTCACGCCTTCGGCATCCTGATTATCGAAGGCTACGGGCTTACGGAGACCAGCCCCGTGTTGACCGTGAACCCGCCCAAAGCCCCGCGATTCGGCAGTGTGGGCAAGCCGATTCGCGGCGTGGAAATCAAAATCGCCGAAGACGGCGAGATTCTGGCGCGCGGTCCCAACATCATGCTCGGCTACTACAAAAAGCCCGAAGCGACCGCTGCTGCCATCGACTCCGACGGCTGGTTCCATACGGGCGATGTCGGATATATCGATAAGGACGGCTATCTGTATATCACCGACCGCAAGAAAGATATTATCGTACTGGCGAACGGCAAAAATGTCGCCCCGCAGCCGATTGAGAACCTGCTTAAACAGAGTGAGCTGATTCAGGAAGCGGTGGTGTATGGCGACGGCATGAGCGCGCCCGTCGCGCTGATTGTGCCCAACATCGACGCCTTGCGCGACTTCGCCAAGCAGCAGGAGCTGGACACGACCGACCTCGAAACGCTGCTGAACCACGAAGCGGTGCAGAAACGGTTCCGCCAAGAGCTGGAGCGTGTGAACCGGGAACTGGCGGACTTTCAGCGCGTGAAGGGCTTCCGCCTAATTGCCAAGCCGTTCACAATCGAAAGCGGCGAACTGACCCCCACGCTCAAAGTCAAACGGCGCGTGGTCGCGGAGAAGTACGCCGCGCTGCTGCAGGAGCTGGCAAAGTAGCACGGACAGTCCTGTCTGTACCACGCCCTTGACTTGGACACGACTGACTAAGCGACGAGGTGCTATGATGCGACGACCCTTAATCGCAGGCAACTGGAAGATGAATCTGACGCCTTCCGAAGGCGTAGCGCTGGCGACCACCCTGCGCCAGCGGATCGGCATGCGCTCGGATGTGGAGATTCTGCTCTGCCCCAGCTTTGTGGCATTGCAAGCCGTGGGCGAGGCAATCCGCGGCAGCGAGATGAAACTGGGAGCGCAGAACGCTTTCTGGCGCGACTCAGGCGCATTCACAGGGCAGGTCTCGCCCACGATGCTGGTCGCTGTCGGCTGCGAGTATGTGATTCTGGGGCACTCCGAGACGCGCGGTCGATTCGGCGTGGCAAATCCCGAGATGGACGCCAACATCTTGCCCTACTTCAGCGAGAC
>NKPV01000241.1 GCA_002254605.1 Armatimonadetes bacterium JP3_11 | reverse complement strand
GGTACGACGGCATCGCCGCCGTCGTACCTATTCCATCAGCGCATATTCCAAAACGGCAGCACGCACATAGACGCCGTTGCGCACTTGGGCAAGGATCAGCGAACGCTCCCCATCGGCGATTTCGTCGCTGATTTCGACGCCGCGTTGAATCGGACCGGGGTGCATCACCACGCAGTCGGGTTTCGCTGCGCGCAGCCGTTCGGTGTTTATCTGGTAATCGCGGCGGTAGGCGTTCAGACTGGGCAGCAGTCCTTGCGCCATCCGTTCGGTTTGGAGGCGCAGCGCCATCACGATGTCGGCGTTCTGGAGGGCTTCTTCGGCGTCGTGCGTGAGGTGCGCGTCGGGGAGTGGCGCATCGGGTAGGAGCGTCGGCGGGGCGCAGAGCCACACCTCCGCACCCGCTTGACTCAGCAAGACCCGATTGGAGCGTGCCACGCGACTGTGCCGAATATCGCCCACAATCGCCACCTTGCGCCCGCGAAGCCAGCGCGTTTCGGGGTCGGGTTTCCCATAGTGGAGCCAGAGCGTGTAGAGATCCAGCAACCCTTGCGTGGGGTGTTCGTGGGCGCCGTCGCCAGCGTTGAGGATGGGCGCGTCGGAGACCTGCGCCGCGGTCTGGGGTGCGCCCACTTGGGGATGGCGTAGCACGATGGCGCGAACGCCCTGCGCGTTTAAGGTGCGTACCGTGTCTTGCAAACTCTCACCCTTGGCGACACTGCTTGCTTCGGCAGTAATTGTGAGGGGGTGGCAGCCCAACAGCACGGCAGCCTGCTCGAACGCAGCGCGCGTGCGTGTGCTCGGCTCGTAAAACAGCAACGCGACCATGCGGGCGTGGGGGGGAACAGGCGGGGACGGGTGCGCAAGCAGTCGCTGACGCCACGCCTCCGCGCGAAACAGCAGGTCAGCCACGGGCAACTCGGCGGCGGTCAACACATGCGGCATGGCAGGCTCCTATGGCAGGTTCGGGGCGACTTTGCGTAGCACCACGCGGTCGCGCCCCTCGAGTTCCATCAGCTCCACCAGCACGAACTCCGTGCGACTCGTGGGGAGGTTTTTGCCCACATAGTCGGGACGGATGGGCAGTTCACGATGCCCGCGATCGATCAGCGTCGCCAGCTGAATATTCGCAGGACGACCGAGCTGCATAATCGCCTCCATCGCGGCGCGCACGGTACGCCCCGTATGAATCACCTCGTCCACCAAAATCACACGCCGATCGGTAATCGGGAAGGGGACATCCGTTTGGCTGCGGGTCAGTGCGCCCGACTTGCGCTCGATATCGTCGCGAAAGGGGGTGATGTCCACACTCCCGCAGGGCACCCCCACGCCCTCGATCTGCGAGATAGCTAACGCCAGCCTTCGGGCGACAGGCGCACCGCGACGCTGAATGCCGATGACCACTAAATCCTTTGCGCCGCGATTGCGCTCCAGAATCTCGTGCGCTATGCGCGTGATGGCGCGACGCATATCCTCCGCGTCCATCACCACGACCTCGCCCTGCTCCGTCATCAGGCAAAGTATACCTGAAGCGATTTCAGGCGAAGCCTTGCAATTCCCGAAAAATGTGCTATAATAGGACATCCTATAAACGGAGGTGTAATGACAGTGCGAAAGGCGATTCTTTTCGGCATCGTCAGCGCGCTCGTGCTGACCAGCGCTGCTACCGCGCAGACGCCCGTGCAAAAACTCCAGCAAGCGGGCAAAAT
>NKPV01000299.1 GCA_002254605.1 Armatimonadetes bacterium JP3_11 | reverse complement strand
TCCCAGAGGCAGCAGCACCAGTGCAGGCGCGAGATTTTTCGCCATATAGAGCCATTCGGCGGTCGCCTGCGCGAGGCTGAAACGCACCATATCGCGCTGCTCGGTGCGGTTCCAATACCAGCGCGGACGATAACGCGACGCCCAGAACTCCCCCACGACCCCCACCAGCAGCGACGCCCAGAACGACGCCACCAACGCCCAAACTCCATACCCTAACTGAGCCAGCGGAATACCCACGATGTAAGCGCTCACCTGCGCCGTTACCTCAACCGTGGCTAAACGCTTGTAGTTCAGCCCTTGTTCCAGCAACGCCTGAGGCGCCACCGCAGCGGCGGCAAAAGGCAACCCCAAGCAGACCAACACCGCCACGGGCAAAAACCCCTCCGTGCGAATCCAAAAATGTCCTGCGATGACCAGTCCCAACAGCGTCGCCGTCGTCAGTAGAGCGCTCCAACCCAGCAGGAGCCAGAAGCCGAGATGAAAGAGCCTCAGCGATTCGTCG
>NKPV01000106.1 GCA_002254605.1 Armatimonadetes bacterium JP3_11 | reverse complement strand
TCTAATCAGGACACTTGCCCCAGCCGCCCCCAAGAATGCCCCGACAAGTGCTCCGGCAGTTCCTAATCCACTGCGCACTAACGAAACGCTAATTACCAAGCTAATGAAAGATCTGGCAAATAGCATCAGCGCATATTGTTTTGGATTCAATCGACTACGATGAGTTTCCAAACACAGATCGTACCATGTTTGCGTCCAGAGTATAGCTATTCCCCAGACGACCAAATAGCGCCATTCAGAAGCTTCCCGTCCGAATAACCAACTTGTTCCTACGGCGATTAGCGAAAACAAAGAGTTCAATATGAACCATCCGCCAATCACTGCCGCAGCAACAGCATTCAGGTTACACCTTTCATCTGAAAAGTAGCGCACAATCGACGCCCCAAGCCAGCCGAAAAACACATTGCTCAAAAATCCAATTCCTGCCATGACCAGGGCGTACTTGCCGTATTGCGCCGGCGTCAAGAGGTAGGTCAGCAGAACGGTAGTTAGAAGGTTAATCACCGCTGCACTGACCCGAGCCATAAAGTAGATGCTAATATGCTTTAGGATCGTCTGCATTTATTTACTTGAGTAATCGGATACGATATTGGTTCAGACGAGCATGAAGCTGCGCGACATCACGCGCAGCTACGATATTTTCCACATCTGGGGGGGTATACTTCGCATCGATTTCCGCAAGGTCACTTGGCGATTGAAATCGGAAGAGTCGCCATCCTCGCTTCTTTAAGAAATCCAATAGCTCATGCGTAGTATAACCGCAACGAAGTGTGTGGCGATCTCCAATCTCCAAATAGATAAACTGCGTTGCTTCGAGTGTTTGCTCGGCACCACGGAAAACATAAAGTTCATATCCCTCAACGTCAACTTTGATGATACGATTCCCCACACGAATCGGGAATGCATCCAAAGTGTGTACAGGAACCTCAACTCCAGAATCTTTTCCTACTGAGGCGTGCAGCCAATTGCGATCGTCCAATACATCATCGCTTAGATTGGCAATTCCGTTCTGATGACCAAGCGCCACATTGTAGGCATATATGGAGCGGATCTGGTTAAGTTGAATATTCTTTTGGAAGTAGCCAAAGATACGTGGGTGCGGTTCGAAACTGTAGACTGCTCCCTCTTCGCCTAGCACGGGCGCAAGGCAGATTGAATGGGTACCGATATTGGCGCCGACATCAAGTAAGATATCGCCAGGGCGCAATAAATCGCGCAAAAAAAGCATGTCTTGGCGACGAAACTGCTCACCAAAAAGCCAAATTGCTTTTGAGAGACTGCTCGGAAAGGGATAAAAACGCGCTCCATAGTACGATGCAGTAAACTTTTCTTGAACTCCAAACTGCTGAATCGCCCAATAGGTCAGCCGCCGCCAAAGACGAATCTTGTGGCGGTTCCGCCAAAGCTCTCGCGGACGGCTCGCATAGTACCTTAGAGTTCTTCTCATTCGTTGCCTCAGTCTTTAGGAATTAAGACGCACTATTAAGTTGTCGCTTTTCTATTTTGAGAACAAACTTTTTCCACAAGATAGGAAAGGTGTTGATGTACGTCTCTCCTCATGGTACTCTATTGCCCAAACACGACCTCCTCCTAAACTTAACAGTCGATCAAAATACTCCTGAGGCGACATGCCAAGCTGTTCAAGGACTTCAAGTGTATTCACATTTCCAAGGAGTACCTGATACAATGAAGGTTCTGGTTCAAAAGCGTAGACGCATCCTTCTTCGCCTACCAAGTACGCCATTAACAAAGTATAGCACCTTATATTGGCACCTGCATCAATGACATGCATTCCTCGTCGCACGACGGTTCGGGCGCATTGTGTCAAATCTGGTTCATACTGGTTCAGGTAATACTCTATACGTCCGCGGAACCTTGGAGGAAAGTAGAGTGTATGCCCCCATGACAAGCGTAAATAGTTAGGAATCGATGATAGCTGGTAGACCCAATCGCCCATCCGTTTCCAGAGGGGCACACCGGCTACTCTTATCTGCCAGAGAGGGCGCAGATAGTTCCGCATGGCGCGCACCGACCGCCAAAGTAGCGTTCGTTTGAGCATTAGTCCACCACTCGTATCGGTTGATGGGAACGGTTCGACTCATCCGCCGCCAGTGTGACGGCAAGCGTTTTGACCCCTTCGCTGTAGTCGGCGCGGATGAGCGAACGGTCACCTGTCCGAATTGCTTCCAGAAACGCTTGCGACTCGCGCAAGTAGGGGTTGTCGCGCGAGAAAAACTCCTCTTTGCGATTCGGCTCGCTCTCCACCATGCGTCCCCATGATACCTCAACGATGCGCTCGGGGGTATAGACCTTCAGCCCCACCTCGCCGGGTGCGTGCAAGCCGTTGGTGTCGGTAATCACGCCCACGGCGCCGTTGGCGAATTTCAGACACACCACATCGCTCACATTCACATCGCCGTCAGGATGATGCAGCAAGTTGGGGTTGTTGAGGCTGTAGGCGAACACTTCCACGATTTCACTCACCAGATAGCGTGCGAGGTCGAAGATGTGGGTGGTCTGCTCCACCAGTTGCCCACCGGAAAGTTCATGTTTGCGCCACCACGGCACGCCCGGCATGCCGCCGTCCCACGCGCCTTTGACCATCAGCACGGGGAGTCCCTGCAGACGCTGCTTGGCGCGTTCGATAGCGCCGTAGTAGCGAAAGTGGTAGCCGACCATGCTGAGGATGCCCGCCCGTTGAATCGCTGCCTCGATGCGTTTAGCTTGCTCGAGCGTGCGTGCCACAGGCTTTTCCACAAAGAGGTGTATCCCCCGCTCCGCGGCAGCCTCTTCCGCGCCGTCGTGCCCGTGCGGCGGCACGCAGATGTAAAGAGCCTCCAGAGTCTCGCTGTCTAACATCTCGCGCCAGTTCGTGTAGGCGCGTCCGCCGAAACGCTGGGCGGCTCGCTGCGCGCGCTCGGCGTCTAAATCGCAAAACGCAATCGGTTGCGCCTCCTCTATCTGGCTCAGCGCGTCGAAGTGCGCTTGCGCAATCCCTCCAGTCCCAACAAAGCCGATGCGAATAGGCATACAAAAAAACGCCTCCACCCGCATGTTTCGCGAAGGCAAAGGCGTTTCCTGCAGAAAATCATCGGCTTATTCACCCACCGCGCCGAAGTTGAACAGCACGATGAGCAAATCTGCGTCATCGATCCAGTTGTCGCCGTTCAGGTCGTATGCAGGCGAATGGCTGCCGTAGGCGAGGAGGATGTAGAGCAGGTCGGCGTCATCCACAAGGTTATTGCCATCCACATCGCCGTTGAGGAGACGCACCTGAATCTGAGCCGGTTGATCCACCTCCAGAGGCACATTCGGCGCACGCCCAAACAGCGAGTTGTGGATTCGGACTTTGATATCGTGTTCCCCAACGGGGGTCTCGCTGAGTTCAATGGAGCCGTCGTGGTTTACGGGGGCGACCATCTCGTATTTCAGTTCATCGCCCTGATAGAACTGCACGATGGCGGTGCGTCCGTTGTAGTCGCCATTCCAGCCCTCGACATCGCCGCTGGCCCACAGGAAACCGCCCAGCGGTCCGAACGCATGCAGCCGCCCATCGCCGTTGACCACATAGACGGTACCATCCGCGCCGATTGCGGGCGAGGCGTACCAGTTCGCGGCGCTAATGCTTGCAGACCAGCGCACCAAGCCACTGGAGGGCGCAATAGCGTACAAGGTACCCCCATTCCCCCCAACAACATACACCACACCATCGGCGCCGACCGCGGGAGTGCTTCCGCGATAGGCTCCCGAGTGACGCCACCGAAGCGTACCTGTATGCGTATAGGCGCGGAGCTCCCCACCCGAATGGGTCATATAGACGCGGTCGTTCGTGAGGGCGACGCCCGACTCCACAATCGCATTTAGAGCGGCAATCCACTGCTGCGTTCCAGACAAGTTCACACAACGGAACGCGCCGTCCCAAGCTCCGAAGAAAACCCGACTGCCCGCTAAGCCGACGGAGCCTTGCACGGGATAAAATACAGGAAACCGCCAGCGGAAGGTTCCGTTCGGGTTGATTGCGTTCAAATGGCGTGCGGAGCCGACATAGATGGCGCCGTCTGTCCCAAAGCCAGGCGTGCTGTTTGCTTCCGTATCTAAATAAAGCCGCCACGCGAGGGTACCGTTGGGGTTAATACAATACAGATAGCCGCCTGGAACCTCGCCGTTGGTCACATAGATGCGCCCATCAGGACCGATGGCGGGGGATGAGCGCACATTCCGCCCCCCTAAGTAGACGCTCCAGAGCAGGCTGCCATTGGAGGGGTTCAGCGCGACCAGGATTGCGTCTCCTGGGTTTACAAGGGCATAAACCGTCCCATCGACGCCGATAGCGGGGGTGCTGGTCGCTGCCGAGTAGCCTGCGTTCCACTGCCAGCGTCGCTGACCATTGGGGCGCACGGCATGAACCCCGTTGGCGGCGCCAAAGTAGATTGTCCCATCCGCTGCAATCACAGGCGAACTGTAGGAGCGGCTCCCGGCGCTGTAGGTCCACCGTATGCTGCCGTTGGTAGGCGCGCCCAGATTGGTGCTGCGCGTATTTTGATAATCTTTACCGAAGGACGGCCACGGCGCATCGGGCTGCAACTGCGCCCAGCCATATGTCATCCCCAAACCGAGGGTCAACCCCGCTATTGCTATCGCTCGCATAGTTGGCTCCTTTCCTGCGTACCTAATTATACACTATTTTCGCCTTCGCATGCCTGTGAGTTTTACGAAAATCGGTGTCGGGTACACTTCGAGCGTGATGGAAAAAGTGCTGCTGGCGGCGCCGCGGGGCTTCTGCGCAGGTGTGGCGTACGCGATTGAAGTGGTTGACCTCGCGCTGGAGGCGTTCGGCGCGCCGTTGTATGTGCGCCACGCGATTGTGCATAACGAGCATGTGGTGCGCTCGTTTGAACGGCGCGGCGTGATTTTCGTGGAGGATTTAGCGGATGTGCCGGAAGGCTCGAATGTGGTCTTCAGTGCGCATGGGGTCTCCCCTGCCGTACGCGAGCAGGCGAAGGCGCGGAACCTGAATGTGATTGACGCCACTTGCCCGCTGGTGAGCAAAGTGCATCGCGAAATCACCCGCTTCGCACGGCAGGGGTATCACATTCTGTACATCGGGCATCGAGGTCATGTGGAGGCGCAAGGCAGCACAGGACACGCGCCGAACCAGATTACGCTGATTGACAACCTCGAAGAAGCCGAGACCGTGCAACCCCCCGAAGGAGTGCCGTTGGCGGTCGCGACCCAAACCACCCTCAGCGTGGACGAAGTGAACCAAATCCTCACAGTGCTGCGTCGCCGGTTTCCCCACTTAGAACTGCCGAAAAAAGAGGACATCTGCTACGCGACCACGAACCGCCAGACCGCCGTGAAAGCCCTCGCGAAACAGAGCGACTTGATCCTGGTGGTGGGCAGCACAACCAGCAGCAACTCCAACCGCCTGCGCGAGGTCGCCGAATCGCAGGGCGTACCTGCCTACCTGTTATTAGAACCCGACGAGGTACGTGCTGAGTGGGTACAGCAAGCGCGTGTGATTGGGGTTACCAGCGGCGCCTCCACGCCCGAAAGCTCCACCGAGGCGATTATCGGGAAGATTCTGGAATACGCCCCCAACGCAACCGTCGAAACGCTGAAAGTGTTAGAGGAGGATGTAGAGTTCATTCCGCCGCGCACGCTAATCGCCCAGGCGCAGGCGACGCGCAAGTATAAAGGGTGATCGATATGTCGCTCGGGCAGCGCCTCCTCCTTCTTGTGTGGGCTGGCATCGCGGTGATGCTGCTGATAAGCGGCGGGGTAGAGCTCTGGTTGCTGCTGGAAGGCGCGGTGCGCAAGCCGCACAATAGCCGACTTCACATCTTTTTCGCGTTCGCTGTGGGCGCCGCCATCGCTGCCAGCATTATTGGGGCGCGAAAGAAACGCACTGACGCCTTCCAAGCAATGCAAGCGTTCGGGATCTTGACAGTGATTTTTGGAATGTTGCCCAGCCTCATCTTTGCCATGGAATTGGCGACCACGCTGACGGCAGAGGTGCGCGACTGGGACATTCGTCAATCGCTTTTGAACTTAGCGCTGGGGCTGGGGCTGTGTGGTCTCGGCGTCGCGACCCTCCGAGCGTTCTGCCTTCCCCCCACGAAGCCAAACAGGTAAAATCCGCTTAATGCGTATTTCGGTGCCTTCTTGGGAGCTGGATCTGCCGCTCTGTGTTCGGAGCGGGCAGGTGTTTCGATGGCGACAAAGGGGAGAGCGATGGATTGGGCTTGCCCACACGCAGGCGCTGTTTGTAGAGCCTACAGGCAATCGTTGGCGGATCGAATCGCCCACCTCCGATGAGCCAATTCGACTGTTTGCTCACCTCTTCCGGCTGGAGGTGGACTTGAAACAGGTGCATCGCGAGCTGCTGCGGCGCGACGCGCGATGGGCGGAATGGATCGACTCGCTGCCAGGACTGCGCCTGATGCGCTGGCTCAGCGCAGAAGAGTGCCTGTTCTCGTTTCTCTGCACCCCTGCGAACAACATCCCACGCATTATGGGCATGATTGAACGGCTCTGCGAGCGTTATGGCGATGCTGTGGCGCAAGATGGTGAAACGACTTACTTTGCTTTCCCCACGACTGAGCGTATCGCCGACGCGGACGAGGCGGAGCTGCGCGCGCTGGGCTTCGGGTATCGGGCTAAGAATCTTATCCAAGCGGCGCAAGCACTCCAACAGCGCGGCGAGAACTGGCTCGACTCGCTGCGCCAACTGCCCTACTGGGAAGCGAAACAGGAGCTGATGCGACTGCCCGGCGTGGGCGCAAAGGTCGCCGACTGCGTGCTGCTGTTCGGGCTGGACAATCCGCTGGCAGTGCCTATAGACACGCACATGTGGCAAGCGGTTTCCGAATGGCTGATGCCGCACCTGAAGGGCAAGAGCCTCACCGATAAAACCTACCGCGAGGTGGTGGAGTGGTTCCACAACCAGTTCGGCGAGTGGAGCGGTTGGGCGCACCAGTATCTGTTCACGGCGCACCTGCTCAATACCGACGCCGAGAAAGCTCAACGAACGCGAGTACGAAAAAGCGGAGCGCCCAATTAGGGACTTACAGCGATTACGCGGGAGCCGCGCGTTCACGCAACAGGAATGGCGGTTGTTGACACAGACTGCGCGCGACAAGCGCGCCGACTTTCGCCTGCGAGCGCGTGCGCTCACGGCTTTATGGCAAACGCCTGACCCCACCCAACGGCGTGAAGTCGTCAGGTTAGCCAACGAGTTGCTGAACGACCCAGAACCTCTGGCGCGTGCCTACGCAACCAACGCTCTGGCGGTGCTACAGGCAAGGCAACATCTGCCGCAGGTTGAGCGGTTGGCAGCCAACGACCCTGACCCTAATGTTCGTCGAGTGGCTCAGGCAGCAAAGGTCAGGACACGGCGGGTTTTTACCCTATTAGGGCTTGAGTGAACTCGCTGGTGGCAAGCCAGCGAGTCCACGACATCCGCGGCGCTGAGGGGTTTATTCCCACGCCGTGCATGCTTACTTCGCTTCCGCGCGAATTGCCTTGCTCAACACCTCTAATGCCTTGTCCAGTTGCGGGTCAC
>NKPV01000090.1 GCA_002254605.1 Armatimonadetes bacterium JP3_11 | reverse complement strand
GCGCAGGCGCAGGCGCAGCCGCCGCGCACGCCTGCTATGCAAACACCTACAGCAACACACCCCTCAATGGCTACGGACAGCCTCTGGTACGACGGACGATGGAGCGTCTGGGTGTGAGCAAACTCAGATGAGGAGGTTGTTCGAATGACAATCGGAGCAATACAATCAAACACAGGCGCGTATGCCCTGAGCAACTCACGCACGACGATGGATACTTATCAGTTCCTGCGATTGCTGATTGTGGAACTCACTTCGCAGAACCCGATGGATCCTGTAAAAGACCGCGACTTCCTGGCGCAGATGGCGCAGCTCAACACCGCGCAGCAGCTGGAGCGGATGAGTGGGATGTTCACCACCTTCCAAGCCGCCAGTCTCATCGGGCGCGAGGTGGAAGCCGTCTTACCCACAGGGACGCGCCTGTCGGGCAAGGTGGAAGGCGTGCAGATGAGTTCCGGGCGCGTGTTTCTCACAATTAATGGCGAAGCGGTTCCGATGGAGTCGCTCCGCACGATTCGTTGAGGAGGTGAAATACGATGTGGCAAGCCATGCTTTCGGGAGTCGCCAGCCTTAAGGCGCATCAGACGAAAATGAATGTGATCGGGAACAACATCGCGAACATCAACACCACCGGCTACAAGGGCAGCCGTGTGCATTTTCAGGACTTGATGGCGCAAACCTTTCGCGCCGCGAGCCGTCCCAGTAATGTGTTGGGCGGCGTGAACCCGATTCAGGTGGGGCTGGGCGTGAAGGTCGGCGCCATCGATGTGCAGACGCTTCAAGGCGCGTTGGAGATGACAGGGCGCACCACTGACCTCGCCATTCAAGGCAACGGCTACTTCATGCTGACCAACGGGCGCGATGTGCATTACACACGCGATGGGGCGTTCGGACTGGACTCGTCGGGCTTTCTGGTGCATCGAGGCACGGGCTGGAAAGTGCTGGGCTGGATGGCGGACGCGGGCGGGCGAATCGACACCAATCAACCGATCAGCGCCGCTTCGGTCTTGCAGTTCCCTGTCGGCTCGCAAGCGGCGGTGCGCCAAACAACGACGGTGGAGTACACAGGCAACCTGAATGCAAACGCCGACCCTACGCAATCCTTCTCGGCGACGGTAACCGTCTACGACGCGCTGGGCGGCGCCCACCAGATTACGCTCACTTTCACCAATCGCCAGACGCCGCCGCTGGGTACGCCCCCACCAGGAGCAGTAAGCTCATGGGAGTGGACCGCGTTGGAGGGGAGCACCACCGTGGGCGACTACAGTACGGGCAGCAACACGCGTCTCTATTTCGATAGTCAGGGGCGACTCATCGGCTCCACCACCCAGCAGATTACCATCACCCCCACCAATGGCGCACAACCGTTCACGGTGGAGTTAGACCTAAGCCAAATCACCTCGTTGGCGGCGGAGTCGGTCGTCCAGCCTATCTATCAGGATGGATTTCCCCCAGGCACGCTGCAGGAGTTCACCATCGGCATCGATGGCACGATCCAAGGCGTCTTCTCAAACGGGCTATCGCGTCCGATGGGACGGATTGCGCTGAGCCTGTTTGCCAATCCGGCAGGACTGTTCCGATTGGGGAACAACATGTGGCGTGTCTCCGATAACTCTGGGCTGCCGCAAATTGGCGCACCCACCACCGGCGGACTGGGTGAAATCAACGCCGGCTATCTGGAGCAGTCTAATGTGGATTTGGGAAGCGAATTCGCGGATATGATCGTAACCCAACGCGGCTTTCAGGCTAACACGCGCATCGTGTCCGTCGTAGACGAGCTCCTGGCAGATGTGGTGAACATGAAGCGTTAGAAAGAGCGTCGGATTCCTCGCCCTCCGCACGGTTTTTGACTCAGCGTTCCTAACTCTTCCGAGCGGAGCGAGGAATCCTGTTTATAAAGAGCAAGCTAAATTCCCTCGATTTCCCTCGATTTCCAGCAAATGTGACTTGAATCACAGAACGGCTTTTTAGGCGCAGGGTACTATTTTGCCACGCTAAATATTAGGAGGCGACTATGAGAAACCGATGGATTTGGGGTTTGCCCGCCGTCTTGTTGGTCAGTGCGTTCATCAGCGCCGTCGCTGTCAGCCAGCGCGCCGAACAAAAAGACATCGTGGACACTGCTGTTGGCGCAGGACAGTTTAAGACTCTTGTTCAGCTTGTTCAGGAGGCGGGCCTTGTCGATGCGCTTCGCGGCAAGGGACCGTTCACCGTGTTCGCTCCGACCGACGAAGCCTTCGCGAAGTTGCCCAAAGCGCAGGTAGAGGCGCTGCTCAAGGATAAGGAAGCCTTGCGGCAGGTGTTGCTCTACCATGTGGTTTCGGGCAAGGTTATGTCTCAGGATGTTGTGAAATTGCGTTCTGCGAAGACCCTGCAGGGTCAAACTATCACTATCCGCGTTCAAGGAAAGACCGTTCGTATCAACGACGCGAAGGTCGTCAGGGCGGACATCGAGTGTTCCAACGGCGTGATTCATGTCATCGACAAGGTCATCCTCCCTCCCAACCGCAAGTAAGTACCTCCCTTCTGCCTGCTCCCCTCTCCGCCGCCCCCCTCTCGCCCTGAGAGGGGGGTTCATTTTCGTACTGCCCACAGGCGTGCTGTATGCCGTCCGTTGCTGCGCCAGCCTTCTGAGTGGTCCACTATGCGTATGGTTGGGGGCAGATGTCGTTGCAGCTCTCCAAGTTGCACCACGCGCAAACTCGACGCCGGTTTGCCGAAATGCATGCGATGCTCTGGGGTAAACGCCTCGATGAGCAGCGTGCCGCCAGGCTTGAGCCAATCGCACACACGCGGGATTAGCGTGCTTGAATAGAAGTAAAACAGAGTGATCAGTTCGAATGCGCGGTGGGGCTGCCAGTCAGATTTTTCGAGGTCGGCGCAGACCCACTGAATGGGCGGGCTATCGGGGGCATACCGTCGCTGGAGGTCGCGCCCGCGTTCTAAGGCTTCGGGCAGGCGATCGACTGCGACCACCTGATAGCCCAAATCCGCCAGATACACCGCGTCGCGTCCGCTACCACAGCCGAGGTCTAACGCGGTAGGTTCCCCACGCCGCATACTGTACGCAGGAGCAAGGGCTTCGATCACCTCTTGTAGCCATTCGTTTGGCTCCCAAAGACGGTAGCGCGTCGGTGGTGCATCGGAGTCGCTATCGAGGCACTTGATTTCCACTGCCGACGCGAGCCGTGCCTGCCTGCCGCGAGCGTGCAGCCAGCCCAGCGCATAGTAGGCATCGAGCGAATCGCAGAGGAGTCGAATCGCTTTACGGGGCGGGGGCAACTCATGCAAACGCGCCCCCAGCTCGTGCAACGGAATGTGGACAGCGCCCACCGTCGCTTCCGTGACGCTCAGAAAGCATGTCTGCCTAAGCACGGGGTGGAGGCAAAGGCTTCTGGTATACGGGGACTACTCTGTCGAACGGGATGGGATCGCCGATAGCCTCCCCGGTGCGCGGATCGCACTTTTGCAGGTAGCCTTTGACACGGCAAACTCGATAGTCGTAAGCGTAGGGAGCTTCATATCCGCTTCCCGATACCCCATCTCCCTTCACACGTCGGTGTTTGATGGAGACTCCGCTAATAGGTTCTTTACGCTCGGAGTTATCAACAGGCGTTATCCATTCGGGTATCACCTCAGTGAAGTGCATTTTCCATAAAAAAGGTTCTTCGGAACGAACCGTCCATTCCCACCACCCCACGTTCAAATGGTTACCCCAAATGGGGTAAGAGACTGCTTGTGCGCCCAGACGCACCTCTATTTCGGGCAGGCGTACCCATTCGTCGTACGCTGGCTGTGGTTTGACGGCGTGCTGTGGCGCTGGCAAAATGATTTGCCAGCGCGTTGTGCGCTTGTTCACCTGCAACTCCAAAGTAAGCCCCTTGACGGAGGGCGGATGGTTCAGCGGTACCTCTACGAGCAAATATTGGCGGTGATTTTTGTAGCGTACTTGGCTTCTCACGGCTTGATCGGACACGGTTCGGTTGCGCGAGTCGCGGACAGCGCAGGTATATAGTCGTTCAGCGCCTCTCTCCAGAGGTACATCTGCTCTAATCCACACCCGTAGCAAACGATTCATTGGGTGCAATACTTCACGGATCTCCATCGAAGTCAGACAGAAACCGTTTTGCTCTGCAGGGGTTGTCGGATCTAAGCGAGCCAGCGCCCTTTCCGATACAGGACGCCAGAGGAACACTCCCACCAGCAGGAGCAAAAGCAACCCCTCTATCAGGAGCAACCAGTGGACAGAACGCATACTGAATCACCATGATAAGTATACCTTACCAGGACAGGTATACTTGCAGGCGATGCGGGTGGCGCATATTAGCGATGTGCATCTGGGTTATCGCGCCTACAGTCGTACGAACGAACTCGGCGTCAATCAGCGCGAGGCGGATGTGATGCGGGCGTTCCGAACCGCCCTCCGCGGGGCGCTCCAAACCGAACCTGATCTGATGGTGATTACGGGCGACCTGTTCCACGCGGTGCGCCCTCCGAACTCCAGTCTTATCACGGCGTACAAGTACTTGACGGAGTTGCAATCGCAGCGACGCGGCGCGCCGCTGGTGATTATCGCAGGCAACCATGAGACGCCCCGCATTGCGGAGAGCGGCTGCATCCTCGCATTGCTATCGCATATTTCGGGGGTGCAGGTCGTCTACGACCAGATGACGCAACTGGAGCTGCCTGCGCTGGATGCGTGCTTGCTTTGTATCCCCTCGCGCGGTGTGGGAGACATCGCGCAGCGCATTCTGGAGCCGAACCCGAAATTTCGCTGGAACCTGCTCCTGCTGCACGGGTTGCTGGAAGGCGTGACGCCCTTCGCGCTGGAGCGTCCCATCGACAAACAAAAGATTGTGCGCGACGAGTGGGACTACATCGCGCTGGGCGACTGGCACCTCTACACGCAGGTCGCGCCTAACGCGCTTTATGCAGGCGCAACTGAGTTCACCAGCACGAATATCTGGGAAGAGGCGGGCAGCCCGAAGGGCTGGATTCTGTACGACACCACGACACGCACCCACGCGTTTCAGGAAATCCCTACGCGCGCTGTGCATGACCTGTTGCCTATCGATGCAGCCGATTTGACCGCCGCCGAACTGAACAGCGCCATCGAGTCGCGCGCCAACGCCATCGAGACCTTTGACGGGGCGATTGTGCGGCAGCGCGTTAACAACCTGCTACCCGAACTACGCAGCCAGATTGATGGGGAACTCATTCGCGAACTCAAGATGCGCGCACTGCACTATCATTTAGACCTACGCCCGCCGCGCGTCGGCTTCCGCTCCCACCAGTCCCACCATAGGGACAGCGGCGACGAGGAGACGCGTATGACCCTTGTGGACGAATGGCGGCTGTTCGCGCAGCACTACCCCTTGCCCGCCGACCTCGATCGGGAATCGTTTATCGCGCTGGGCGTGCGCTATCTGGAAGGCGACGAAGCCCCATGAACTGCCGTTAGGTATAAACCTCTACGATGCGAGAAACCTTCCTGCGTCTCTGGGAGCAACAAAGCGACGCGATTCTCAAAAGCGCACTGCAGATTGCGCTGATTCTCGCACTGGTAATCGTTGCGCGATGGCTGGGTGGGCGCGTAATCCTGCTCATCACCCGCGCACTGACCAGTAAAATCGAGATTTCCGAACGCCGACAGGCGCAAATTCGCACAATCAGCACGCTACTCAACAGTGTGCTGGGATATATCTTAATCTTTGTGGGGCTGCTGAGTGTGTTGGCAGCCATAGGGGTCAATCTCGGACCCGTTTTGGCAACGGCGGGTGTGACAGGGCTGGCGATTAGCTTGGGCGCACAGCAAATCGTGCGCGATGTGCTGAACGGGTTCTTTATTCTGGTGGAAGACCAGTTCACCGTGGGCGAAGAAGTCACGATCGACGGGATTCACGGCGTGGTGGAGACGATGGGGATGCGGATTACGCGTATTCGCGACGATCAGGGCAGGCTGATTACTTTCGCAAACAGCACCATCGGTCGCGTGACGAACCACAGTCGCGGCAGGGCGACGCTCAGCGTGGATGTCGGTATCGCCGCGGAGTATGGCCTGGCGGAGGCGCGCCGATGGCTCACCGAGACGGTGCGCCGTTTTAACCACCCCGCGCTGTATGGGGAGCTGCAAGTGCTGGGACCGCGAACGCTGGAGACCACACGCTACACTTTCCAAATTCGAGGGCAAGTTGTGCCTGCGCAGCTGGAAACGGTTGCCGACGCGCTGCGCGAGCACCTGTTGGTGCAGGCAAAAGCAGATGGTACGCCTATCGGATAGCGGTGGCGCGCCCCTTGCCCGTCCGCTTGTAGCAGGAAACGGCAGACTCGCCACGAACTCTTGTGATGGAGGGAACGATGATAATCACCACACTACCTGAAGTGCCCGGCTACCGCATCGTAAAGGTTTTAGGCGTTGTGAAAGGCAACACAGTGCGAGCGACCCACTTGGGCAAAGATTTTTTGGCAGGGCTACGCCAGCTGGTGGGCGGCGAGCTCAAGGAGTACACGGAGATGCTCTCCAACGCGCGGGCGGAGTCGGAACGGCGAATGATGGAAGAAGCGGCGCGGCTCGGTGCGAATGCCGTCGTGAATGTGCGCTTCGTCTCGGGCAACATCACCCAAAACTCCGCCGAAATCCTGGTCTACGGCACGGCGGTCATTGTGGAACCCGAGCAACCCTCGTAAGGAGATGCTCCATGCGTCTTCAGGGCAAATTCGCATGGATTACGGGCGCGGCGCAGGGGTTGGGGGAGGCATTGGCATACCGTCTCGCTCAAGAGGGCTGCGCAGGACTCGCGCTGAGCGATATTCAGACGGAGAAACTCAACGCGGTCGCGCAGGCAACACGCCAGCACAATCCGCACTGTGAGACCCTCGCACTGGAATGCGACCTGCGCGATGAAGCGGCTGTTGTTCACACCGCGCAACAAATCGCGCAGCGGTTCGGCAGGCTGGATCTCCTCATCGCAAACGCGGGCGTCATCCACTCCGCAGAGCTGACCGAGATGACGCTGGAGCAGTGGCAGCACCAAATCGATGTGAACTTAACGGGCTATTTCCTGTGCGCCCGTGAAGCCGCGAAAATCATGAAAGCACAGGGAAGTGGGGTGATTATTCAGATTAACTCCAAGTCGGGGCTGAAGGGGAGCTATAAAAACTGCGCTTATGCCGCCAGCAAGTTCGGTGGGATTGGACTGACCCAGAGCATCGCGATGGACTTAGCCCCTTACGGGATTCGGGTGAACGCCGTCTGTCCGGGCAATCTGCTCGACTCGCCGATGTGGCAAGAGACGCTGTTTGAGCAGTATGCACGCAAATGGGGCTTGCCCGAAACGGCGATACGCCGTTATTATGAAGCGCAGGTTCCGCTGGGGCGTGGCTGCACTTATGAGGATGTGGCGAACCTCGTGGTATTTTTGGCGTCGGATGAGGCGAGCTACATCACAGGCGAAGCATATCGGGTTGCTGGGGGACAGTTGTGATTACTGGCGCTCCCGCTGGGCGCACTCATGATGCGCCCAGCCGCGATTAAAGCGGGTAATGAGTTCCCCCTGCTGAATTGGGCGGTTGCAGAGGCGACATACTCCGCCAAAACGCGCCACGATGGTACGGTGGGCGGCGCGCTGGGCGCGTTCGTGACAGCCCACATGCACCCACTCCCCCCAGCGCGGATGGCGCGTGATAGAGTCGCCAAGACGAATAGGCATCCCGCAACCTGTACAGGTTTGCGGATAGCGTGCCTGAATCACGCGGGGCGGAGGCTGTTGCACGGGCGTGATCAGCTCAACCTCTGGCTCGTCCTGTAAGAATAGCCACAGAGCCAGCGCGTCAATGGTTTCGTGCAGTGTTTCCTGATAATTGGACACAGGCGGAGGCGCAGGCGCTGTGGTAGCATGATTCGCCCCGTTCTGCGCCGCGGCGCGCTGATTCTCCTGCCAGCGACGATTGACTGGTATCGGCTTTGCCATCGGTTAGCCTCCTCGCGGAGCGGGAATCGGTTTGCCCGTGCGCTTTATTTTACCCGGTCGCTGCAAGTAGCCCTGCAGCCCGTGCAGCCCCTGCCCCAGGAGGCTCTCGGGGTGGACAGCGCAGAGGAGGCATTCTGGGTTGCGCTCGGCGCGGACAGGAAACGCTTGCTGCGTGAGCAAATCGTAGTACACATAGGGTTGCATAGGCGCGCATCCCGTCGCTAACTTGACCAGTTCCCACACCAGCAAGTTCCCCACCACGCCGTTGAGGAACACCACTTGCGGGTTGGGAATCGCTTCGCCCTGAATGTAGCCTCCTCGGATCGAGAGTTCACGCTGATGCGGAGTGAGCTGCTCTTCCACGCTTTGGCGGATTCCGCGCTCCACGCAAGCAAGGCACGCGGTTTCGCCGGGCAAGATTACCTGCACCTGTCCACCGCCTTCCTTGAGCGCGCCGTTCTCGCTGCGCACCCCCACACCCGCATCCAGATAGGGGATCAGGGCGCACATCGCGACGGTGTTGAGATACTGGCGCACGACGGCGCTATCCACGGCGCCGACAATCAGGTCGCAACCGAGCAAGTGCGCCAGTGCGTCGGGGCTGCGGGCATCGCACGGGAGGGG
>NKPV01000215.1 GCA_002254605.1 Armatimonadetes bacterium JP3_11 | reverse complement strand
CAGAACTTAAAAAACGCACGCAGACAGGAGAGTTTCCGCTCACGGGTACGGCGACTTGCGGCGCGATGCGAGTCGATCCAACTGCGCACCAGCCGCTCGTTTAGATGCTCTACCTGCTCGATTCCTGCGTCCAGGGCGTATTCTACAAACTGCGCAAGGTCGGTACCATACGCTTTGACCGTATGGGGCGAGCGCGTCGCGCTCAGATGGGTCAGAAACCGCTCCACTGCCTCGTCTAAGTGCATCGGGGGAATTGTACCTGTTGGGAAGTAGCGTTTTCGCTAAGGTGTGATGGCGTTTGCATTTACCTGACCGTGAGCGGATTGTGCAGATAGCTCAGGGGGTTTATCCCGCGAGAGCTGTTTGAGGTGGGACGGGGTGATTGGTGTCGTTCTGAGTACAAGCCGGTTTATGGCTGCCCGAAAGACCAATGACGAATGGGGGTAACGACGAGGCAAAAACGCCCTCCTCCATCATCCCTATCAATGGTATAATTGACCTACTCTGCAAGATGTATTTATCCGGTGCGCGATGGTATTTTCAGCTATTTGGAGGGTTCGAGGCGCGTTGTGGTACGCTTCGGATCAATCGCCTCCGCACAGTGAAGACGACTTCGCTGCTGGGCTACTTGATTACTCACCCGCCCCACCGGTTCACACGCGAGGTCTTGGCTGAGCTGTTCTGGGGCGACATGGAGCCGGAACGCGCCCGTAATAACCTCAGTGTTGCGCTCCACTCCCTGCGCTACGCGCTGGACATTCATGGCGTGCCTCCAGTTATTGAGGCGGACTCACTGTGGGTCGGTCTTAGAGCCGACTCTTATCTGGCGGATGTGCAAGAATTCGAACAAGCACTCCAGCTTGCCCACGCTGCTTCTGATCCTGCGCAACAGTACGAGCGCCTCGCTTTTGCAGTAAGCTTGTATCAGGGCGATTTTTTGCCTGGTATCTACGACTCTTGGGTCGTGGAAAAAGCCGCCGCACTGCAGGCGGAATGCCTCCACGCGCTGGAGCAGTTGGCTCGGTTCGATGCGGAGCGCGGGAATACCGAAGCGGAACGGGCTTGGCTCACACAGGCGGTAAGCCTTAACCCGTTAGACAGTGATTTGTTGGTGCGTTTGATCGAGCGGCACCTGCAAGCGCGCCAGTACGAGACGGCAGCGCGTTTGAGTACCGCGTGGATGGAGCAGTATCAGCGACTCACAGGCGAACCACCGCCCCCCCGTATCGTTGCCCTCTCTGAGAAGGCGCAACGTGGACGCGCGACCCCCCCCCACGGTACTGTTTCTTTCTCAGCAACGCGCCACGACAAACCCGCCCTTCTGCCCCAAAACTCGGGAAAACCCTCTGAACTCCTCACAACGCCTCCTGCGCTCCCTGCGCTGCCACGCACCCGATTCATCGGACGCGAAGAGGAAACCGCACAGTTAATGCACCTGCTGACCGATTCCGCAGTTCCCTGTGTTGTGATTACGGGGCTGGGCGGTATGGGCAAAACGCGGCTCGCGCTGGAAGTAGCGTACTGCATCGCCGCCTCCCAGCAAATGGGCGTTCACTGGATTTGTCTGACCGCGATTACGCGCCCAGAGCAAATTGTACCTATGATTGTGCAGACGCTGGGACTGGCAGCGACAAACTATTTAACTGAATCCCTACGCCGCTACATTGCCCAGTATCGCCCGCTTCTGTTTCTGGACAACTTCGAGCATTTACTCCCCGACGGCGCACTGATCGTGGCCGAACTATTGCGCACCATTCCCGAGATGCGTCTTTGCATTACTTCACGCCGACCGCTACGTATTGAGAGTGAGACCCTCTTTCCACTCACACCGTTACCCTGTTCCGACACATTGGACTGCCCTGCCCTGACTCTGTTTGTGGACAGGGCGCGTCAGGTCTGCCATGATTTTCGCCTGACGGAACAGAATCGCCCTCTGATCTTGGAGCTCTGTCGTTATTTAGACAACATTCCGCTTGCGTTGGAGCTTGCGGCGGCGCGGTTGAACACGCTCTCGCTGAAGCAGCTGCGGGAGCGCGTTCACAACCGCCTGCACTGGCTCAAAACGCGACGAGGCGACATCGAGGCACGCCACCGCGCGATGCTGAGCGTGTTGGAAGCCACGCTGGCTACAGTGCCCACCGATACCCGCAGAGCATTTGCACAGTTGAGTCTTTTACCTGATGTTTGGGAGATAGAACTCGCGCAGGCGATGGTTGGCATGCCCTTAGAACGCTTCATGGAGGTCCTGGAGACCCTGCGGGAGGCAAGCCTTATCGAGCGCGTTAGTGATGAACCCGCGCGTTATCGCATGCTGGAGATCGTGCGGGAATACGCCCAAAGCTTGCTCAGCGACGCCCGCCGCCGTG
>NKPV01000169.1 GCA_002254605.1 Armatimonadetes bacterium JP3_11 | reverse complement strand
CGCGGTGAGCGTGGTCTTGCCGTGATCCACATGTCCAATCGTGCCAATGTTCACATGCGGTTTCGTACGCTCAAATTTCTGTCGTGCCATCGTTGTCTCTCCTCCTATGCTCGTGTAGGTTGGAGCGCGTTCTTGCGCTCGATAATGCTCCGTGCAACTTGTGCAGGGGCTTCCTCGTAGTGCGAGGGATGCATCGTGTACGTTGCGCGTCCTTGAGTCAAGGAGCGCAAAGTGGTCGCGTAGCCGAACATTTCGGCAAGGGGCACAACGGCTTTGATAACCTGCGTGCCGCCGACGCCCGGCTCGATCATCTCGATGCGTGCGCGACGCGAGTTCAAATCGCCAATCACATCGCCTACATGGTTATCGGGCGTAGTGACCTCCAGTTCCATATACGGCTCCAGAATCACGGGCTTGGCGCGTTGCACGGCTTCTTTGAATGCGATGGAGCCCGCGATTTTGAACGCCATCTCGCTCGAGTCGACCTCGTGGAATGAGCCATCTACAAGGCGCACCTTCACATCCACAACGGGATAGCCCGCCAGCACGCCCGAATCGGCGGCTTCGCGGATGCCCGCCTCCACCGCGGGAATGAACTCGCGCGGAATCGCACCGCCGACAATCTTGTTCTCGAACAGGATGCCCGCGTTCTGCTCGGCAGGTTCGATTTCAATCACGCAGTGCCCATACTGTCCCCGTCCACCCGACTGACGCACAAACTTGCCCTCCGCTCTGGCAGGAGTGCGAATCGTCTCTTTGTAAGCAACCTGCGGACGTCCCTGATTCGCCTCTACTTTGAATTCACGATAGAGGCGATCCAAAATAATCTCCAGGTGGAGCTCACCCATGCCTGAGATAATGGTCTGTCCCGTTTCGTGGTCGGTGGAAATGCGAAAAGTGGGGTCCTCCGCTGCCAATCGCTGAAGGGCATTCGCCAGCTTGTCCTGGTCGGCTTTCGTTTTCGGCTCGATTGCCAGCGAAATCACAGGTTCGGGGAACTGCGGCGGCTCCAGCAGAATCGGGTGATTCGGGTCGCACAGCGTGTCGCCTGTGGTGGTCTGCTGGAATCCGATAATACCCACGATGTCGCCCGTGAACGCCTCCTCGATATCCTCGCGACGATTGGCATGCATCTGCAAAATACGTCCGATTCGTTCTCGGGTATCTTTGGTGGCGTTGAAAATATAGGAACCTTTCGTAATCTTGCCCGAATAGACCCGTATATAGGTCAGCTTCCCCACAAAGGGGTCATTCTGGATCTTGAACGCAAGCGCGCATACGGGCTCGTCATCAGAGGGCAACCGCTCCAGCTCCTCATGGGTATCGGGGTGAATGCCTTTCACCGCGCCAATATCGACAGGCGAAGGCAGGTAGTCCACAACGGCATCCAATAAAAGTTGTACGCCCTTGTTCTTGTAGGCAGAACCGCATAGCACCGGCACGAGTTTGAACTGCAGAGTGCCCCTGCGGATGGCGCGTTTGAGCTCGTCCGCGCTGATTTCGCCGCCTTCCAAGTAGCGCTCCATCAGCTCGTCGTCCATCTCAACGGCGGCTTCGATCATTTTTTCGCGCCACTCCTCCGCTTGCGCTCGCAGCGAGTCGGGAATGGCGCGATATTCGTACTGGTTGCCTTTCTCGTCAATCCAGTACACCGCCTGCATCGTAATCAGATCAATCACGCCCTCAAAGTTCTCTTCCTGTCCGATAGGGATTTGCACCGGCACTGCGTTGGTGTTCAGGCGTTCGCGGATCCGCCCCACCACGCGGAAGAAGTCCGCCCCAACGCGATCCATCTTATTTATGAACGCGATACGGGGTACTTTGTAACGATTCGCTTGACGCCAGACCGTCTCGGACTGTGGCTGCACACCGCCCACAGCGCAGAAAATCGCGACCGCGCCGTCGAGCACGCGCATCGAGCGTTCGACTTCCACAGTGAAATCCACATGCCCCGGAGTGTCGATAATGTTAATGCGATGATCCTTCCAGAAACAGGTGGTGGCGGCGGAAGTAATGGTGATGCCACGTTCCTGCTCTTGCTCCATCCAGTCCATTGTGGCAGCGCCTTCATGGACCTCACCGATACGATGGATGCGCCCTGTGTAGTACAGGATACGCTCGGTCGTGGTCGTCTTCCCAGCGTCGATATGCGCTGCGATACCGATATTGCGCGTTTTCTCTAACGGGTGCAGTCGCGCCATGATGATTTACCTCCTTACCAACGATAGTGGGCGAATGCGCGGTTCGCTTCCGCCATACGGTGGGTGTCTTCGCGTTTTTTGTAAGCACCGCCTGTCTTGTTGTAGGCGTCGATAATCTCTTGTGCCAAGCGCTCGTGGGCAGGCCGTCCCGATTTCTTGCGTTGCAGTGAGGTCACTATCCAGCGAATAGCGAGCGAGCGACGGCGTTCCGCACGCACCTCCATCGGCACCTGATAGGTCTGTCCACCCACACGCCGCGGGCGTACCTCGACCTGCGGCGCAACATTCTCGATGGCTTGCTCGAACACCTCCATCGCCGGTTTTCCCGTTCTCTGCTCCACAATCTCCATCGCCCGATAAAACACCTTCTCAGCGACGGCTTTTTTACCGCCCTTCATCATCCGATTGATGAATCGAGCGACCAGCTCGCTATCGTACACGGGATCAGGCAACACGACACGCTTCGGAACCGGACCTTTTCTTGGCATAATCGTCTCTCCTCCGAACTACTTCTTCACTTTGGGTCGCTTCGAACCGTATTTAGAGCGTCCCTGCATGCGTCGATCTTGGTTGCGCGTGGTGGGCTGAATCTCGACACCTTGGCAATCCAGCGTACCACGAATGATGTGGTAACGCACGCCAGGCAGATCTTTCACGCGCCCGCCGCGTACCAGCACGACCGAGTGCTCTTGCAGGTTGTGCCCAATACCAGGAATATACGCCGTAATTTCGATGCCGTTGGTCAAGCGCACACGCGCAACCTTTCGAAGCGCGGAGTTCGGCTTCTTCGGCGTCATCGTGCGTACAACCGTGCAGACGCCCCGCCGCTGCGGGCATCCCTGCAACGCAGGCGACTTCGTCTTCCGTATCTTCGGCTTACGACCCTTACGTACCAGCTGATTAATCGTCGGCATAAACACGCCTCCATGTGCCGGGAGCGTAAAAGAAAGCCTCTCGCACGCAGGGTGGAGAGGCTCTATGCACCTTTGAAGGCGCGTTTCAGTTCGACTCGCAACGCCCCTTACGGCGTCGTTTTCCGTGCCTCTTCCCGCGTGCAAAGACACGCTCTCTTCGGGTGTGGTTCATAGTTTTAATGAACCTCCAGCGTACGCCACAAATGGCTACGCCCCAGCGGCGAATATTATAGCCGATTGTATTCAAAAAAGTCAAGGGGGTGGCTGGGTGTTCAAAACAAGGACATTCCTGTCCCTGCTACCAAACAGTTGCATAAGACTGCCCAAGCCACAAAGAGCCCCAGAGCAGAAACATTCCTGTCCCTGCTGCCAAACGCTCGGACAAGACTGGCTATGCCACGGGGTTCCATCGACCCGGTGTGTGCGCCCCTTTGTGCTCATCCCGATTTTTCGAACAGCCTCTCCCAAACTTGACAATACCCCACTCAAGTCAGGTATAATCCTATTGCTCAATAAATGGGAACTTATGCCTGGCACAGGAAGTATCAATTCCTGTGGAAACGGAGGACAGTTGCCAAAACTAAATATGGAGGACACTCGCTATGGGTAAGGT
>NKPV01000104.1 GCA_002254605.1 Armatimonadetes bacterium JP3_11 | reverse complement strand
GCACTCCCACACGGGCAGTTCGGCGCGATAGCGGTCGGCGTCCATCGCTGAGAGGAAGTGGCGCATACAGGTGCTGTAGTTGTCCAGAAACTCTTTTAGAGTCGTCTCGAACGCCGCTGCGGCACAGAAGGCGACCAGTGTCTTCTTGTAAAACGCGCGTTTCAAGCGGTCTACCCAGTCGCTGGAGTCGGGCGCGAGGAAAATCAGCGTGGAGGCAGCGCTCTGCAACACACATTCACGCCCAATCTGCTGAGCGATTTGCTCCACCTGCTCCTCAACAACTTGATCCAGCAGGATCGAAGCGCCGCGGATTTCGGGCAAGCCCGGCGTCTCGAACACATACTGCTTGATGCGCTGCGCGGATAGCCCTACGATGCAAAACGCCGCATCGGGTTCCCTATGGGGATTGCCCGTATGAATCGCGTCTATCAGTGTCTGATGTGGTCGGAGCGTCTCGGGTAGGGTGTTCCCGTTGCCTTTGAGGTACTGCGCCAGTTCCAGCGCTTGGGGATACTGCGCCAGTGCTTCCTGAATTGGGGGCAAGTCGCATAGCTCGTGCAGTAGTGCACCCAATCGCGCTTGGTTCACCACATCGTCGGGCACGCCGAGGCGACGCAAGCACACATTTAGTAATGCGGCGGTCGCCAAGTGGTGGTCAGCAATCAGCAGCGCGGGGCTCTTAGGGTCGGGCTGAGTCTCGGCAGGCAGGAGAGGCGGGTAGCGCATCTCATGCAGAAACTGCTCGCGCCACTCTACTGTCCCGTCGGGGAATGACCCTCCGGATTCGCGATCGCCCTCATATTTTAGGGGTTTGCCCTGTGTGGAGGGGGGGGCGTTCGTTATCGCTTCACGCCCGAAGCGCAGGGGGAATACACGCTCATAATAGTTTTCGAACCAGAATCGTGCTACCTCATTAGCCGCTGCGTGCGCGTTCGGTTTGATGCACTCAGCTAAATTTTTTGCCAGCAGCGCACGGATATCATTCATCTGTGCGCTGTTGAGCCGATATGCATGCCCTGTGAACCGATCTAGCCACTCCGCCATGCGCAACTCTCCCTTGCTCTTGTGAGCCAGAGCAATATTTTGTTTCGCAGCAAATACAGACATTCCTGCTGGTTTATCAGTGAATTTGTGGGGATTTTGGGGAATTGGGGGTATGGGCGTTTCACGGTCTGGTTTTATAGTCTTCCTCGCCCCATGGGAGCGGGGGCGGCTCCCCCTCTCCCTGTGGGGCAGAAGGTTGGGTGATAGAGGAAGTGATTAAAGCCATCGTGCCCACCACGCCAGATACTGCTCCAGCCGATGCCGGCGCAGGTCGGGTGGACCGCTACGCGAGAGCCCGTGGCTCGACTCGGCAGGATAGCGGATGTAGAGCACCTCTTTGCCCTGTCTGCGGAGCGCGGCGAACAGTTGGTCTGCTTCGCTGATGGGGCAGCGTAAATCGCCCTCGCTGTGGACAATCAGCAGGGGGGTCGTGATGCGTCCAGCGTACGCCAGCGGCGAGCGTTCCCAGAGCTTCTGCGGCTCATCCCAGAAGTTGCCTTGCCAGTAGCGATTCGGAATCATGGGGAAATCGGACACGCCTGCCATGCTCACGAGGTTCACCACGCTGCGGTCGGTAATCGCGGCTTTGAAGCGGTTCGTATGTCCCACAATCCAGTTGGTCATATAGCCGCCGTAGCTGCCGCCGGCGACGCCCATCCGTTCGGCGTCCACGAATGGCAGGCTTGCCAAGTAGTCCGCGACGGTCATCAGGTCTTTATAGTCGCGGTTGCCCCAGTCGCCTTTGATTGCGCGGGCGAACGCCTCGCCATAGCCGACGCTGCCGCGCGGGTTCGTGTAGGCGACCACATAGCCCTGTGCGGCGTGCAGCTGGAACTCGTGAAAGAACACACGCCCATACATCGCGTGGGGTCCACCGTGGATCATCAGGATTGTGGGGTATTTGCGGGTAGGGTCAAAGTCGGGCGGCTTAAGCAACCACCCGTGTACGGCGACGCCGTCGTCAGCGATTACCTCGAACTCCTCGGGGTGCGCAAGAGCCATCTCGTCCAGCAGGGGCTGATTGAACGCGGTGAGCGGTGTGAGATGCAGTGTGTTGCCGGTACGCTCGGCGAGAAAGATTTCGTGTGGATGAGTGGCATCGCCTTTGAGCAGCGCGAGGCGATGTTCATCGACAGCAAGGCTCAGATCGGCGATTTCGAAATCGCCCTCGAGCAGCTTATCGAGGTGGGTACCGTCCACCTTGACACGATAGGGGTACACGCCGCCGCGCTCGCTGACTAGGAAGTAAAGGTGCTGGCTATCCGCGCTCCAGAGCAGGGGCGCGCCGCCGCCAAACTCGCGCACATCGGTGAGCGTGCCCACACCGACGGTATTGTCCAGTTGCGCCGTCAGGTCCACGGCGTCGCCCCCATCCACCGACACACGCCACACATGGTCGTTGCGGGGGTACGGGTCGTCGGGGTAGGGGTTACCGATATATGCGAAGAATTTCCCGTCGGGCGACCAACGCAGAGCATATTTAGGTCCGTCGGGGGCGTCCACTTTGCGGAGTTCGCCCCCGTCGGCAGGGATAATATAGATGGCGTCGTGGCTGGGGTGGTTGTCGGGGTCGGGATGGCGATTGCTGATGAAGGCGATATATGCGCCGTCGGGCGACCAGGTGGGGCTGGACTCACTAAACTCGGGGTCGGAGGTGAGTTGCTTCGTCTCGCCTGTGGACACATCGACCACATACAGGTGGTAGCGTTGGTCCACGAACGCGCCGTCGCCGTCCAGTCGCCAGTAAGCGCGTCGGAGGATGCGCGGGGGATTGGAAAGCCCTTTTGTTTCGCGTTCTTTACGGGCTTGCTCGCGCCACTCGGGAGCGGTCTCGCGGTAGATAAAGGCGATTTTGCGTCCGTCGGGCGACCAGGCGAACTCGGCGATGCTGCCCTCCTCCAAGTTGGTAATTGGGCGCGCCTCGCCGCCGTCGGTCGGAATCACATAAATCTGGCTCTTGGGTTTCTGGCGGTTGCTGATGAAGGCGACATAGTTGCCATCGGGCGACCAGCGCGGCTGCGAGTCGCTCCATTCGCCGTAGGTAAACGGTTGGGGTTCCTCGCCAAGCCGCACGCGCCAAAGGTTCGCAAAGTATTTGTTTTTCTCGGTGTCGATCCACTTGTAAACGAACACAACTTGGCTGCCATCGGGCGCGATTTGTGGGCTGCCCAGCAGTTTGATACGGAACAGGTCGTCAATCGTGATAGTGCGTTTCATAGCTCGTGCCTCCACGCGATTTTCTGTTCCTTGCGACTGCGGGGTTTCCTGCTGATGCGTGCCTCAGTCCCTCGTACAGCGAGCATCGATCAGGAAGGTGCATTCTCTGGAGGCATCGTTTCGGTTTGGGGAGGCGGCTGGACGAGGCGCGGCGGATTCAGGGCGGCGCGATAGGCGAACACGCTCACGAAAACGGCTCCTGTGAGCCACGCAAAGGCGGCGATTGGTCGCTGAATCCAGAATGCCAGCCCTGCCATCACTCCGCCCTGAATGAGCCAGATAAACAGCGGGGTCAGCGAACGCGACTCGCGCCATTCAGGAACGATTTTCAAGTAGACCCAGCTGAGCAGCAACCCCGTCGCGAGCCAGCCCAGCCAGTTCTGCAACGGCATCCCGTAAAACGCGCCGTCCACATTCCAGAACCAGTAGACGAACGCCGCCGTGCCCGGGTTGACGCGCGAGTTGGAGACCGCGGCGTCCATCGCCACATCCCACCAAGTCAGCAGCGCGGACGCCGCTATCGGAACTGCCCAGCGCGGTACGCCCAACAGAAAACTGAGATGCAACGCAGGGTAGAGCATCATAAACCATGAAGGCGGAATCACATACGGCACATGCCCCAGAAACTTCGGTCCCAGTCGGTCGGTGTATTCGTAGGAACCGAAAGGGAAGCCCGTTAGCACGCCGAGCAGTTCCGTACCGCCTGCCAGCACGGTACATAGCCCCAGCAGCCACAAGGTCGCCCGCCAGCCCTGCGTATGCGCCATGTGGAACAGCGACGCGCCTATCCCAAACACCACGCACAGGATCCCTAACCAAATCGAAAGGCGGTTGTAATCCAGCGGGGGCAGGTTCGGCACGCCGCGAAACAACAACCCGCTGCCAATCACGGTCGCCAAGCCCACCAACAGGTTGAGCCAGACGAACCCGTGCGCCGTGTGTTTGAGTAGAGCGTCTTTCATACAATTACAACATCAACAGCGGGTTCTCCAGCACTTGCTTGAGGGTCTGGAGGAACTGCGCTCCGACGGCGCCGTCGATGACGCGATGGTCGCACGATAGGGTGACCTTCATCCGCGCGCGGGGTGTGATGGCGCCGTCGTCGTTCACCACAGGCACGCGTTTGGTTGCGCCGACCGCCAGAATCGCGCTCGCGGGCGGGTTGATAATCGCCGTGAACTGCTCGATGCCGAACATGCCCAGGTTGGAGACCGTGAAGGTGTTGCCCGTCATCTCGTCGGGGAGCAGTTTGCCGTCGCGCGCTTTTTGGATAAGGGTTTGCGACTCTTGGGCGATACGGCGCAGCGATTTGCCCTCGCAGTGCTTCAGCACGGCGACCAGCAGCCCCTGCTCGGCGGCGACGGCGACGCCGATGTGGATGCCGTTCGGGTGCACCAGTTGACCGTCGTGATAGCGGGCGTTGATTACGGGGTGCTTCTCCAGCGCGACGGCGCACGCCTTCACGATGAGGTCGTTCACGCTCACGCGCATCGCGTCGTCCATCTGGTTCAGTTGCTGGCGCAGCGCGAGCGCGTTCTCCATATCGATCTCCATCGTGAGGTAGAAGTGGGGGATGGTCTGATGGGCTTCAGTAGTGCGCTGTGCGGTGATTTGGCGCAGGCGGTTCAGCGTCTCCACGCGCTCTTCGGACGCTGCCGCACCAGGTGTGGGCGTGGCGACGGAGGTAGGCGCGACGGCGGGCGCAGCGGCTTTTTGCGATTCGATAAACGCCAACACATCCCGCTCCACGATACGCCCTTTGGGACCCGTGCCCTTCACCTGGGCAAGGTCGACCCCGTGTTCAGCGGCGATTTTACGGGCTAACGGCGAGGCGAGTATGCGCGTTTCGCCGTCGCTGGGGGCGGCGGCTGGAGTAGGCGCGGGTGCGGGGGCTGCCGCCGCAGGAAGTGTCGGCGCGGGTGCGGGGGCTGCCGCCGCACCCACCTGCGCGGGTTTCCCGTCTGTGGGGCTGGGCAGGCTCTCGCCCTCCTGCAGGATATATGCCAGCGGCGTGTTCACGGGCACGACCGCGCCCTCCTGCACGCGGATGCCTTTCAGCACCCCTGCGCCGGGGGCTTCAATCTCAATCGTCGCCTTGTCGGTCGCGATTTCGGCGATGGGCTCGCCCTCGCGCACCGAATCGCCTTCCTGTTTCAACCAGCGGACTAAAGTCCCTTCCTCCATCGCGTCGCCCATTTTGGGCATGATAATCGTATACATCACTTCCTCCTTACGCCAACACTTGCTTGACGGCGTCGATAACGCTCTGCTCGCTGGGAATCGCGAGCGCCTCCAGATGTTTATTGTAGGGCATGGGGACATCCGCGCCCGCCACGCGCAGCACGGGGGCGTCCAAGTAGTCGAAAGCGTGTTCCTGGATCTGCGCTGCGATTTCCGCGCCGAAGCCCCCAAACCGCCAGTCATCGTGCAGGGCAATCGCGCGGTGGGTGCGACGCACCGAGTTAAACACCGTCTCCCAGTCGCACGGGATTAAAGTGCGCAGGTCAATCACTTCCACTTCGATGCCTTGCTCGGCGAGCTGCTGGGCGGCGTTCAGCGCCAAAATCACGCCGCGCGAATAGGTCACAATCGTCACATCGCGCCCGCGCCGTTTCACATCCGCCACGCCGAACGGGACGGTGTAGTCGGGGTTTTCGGGCACTTCGCCCTTGGTGAGGTACAGGCGCGGGTGCTCGATAAACATCACGGGGTTCTGGTCGCGGATGGCGGTTTTGAGCAAGCCTTTCGCATCGGCGGGGGTGCTGGGCAGAACGACCTTCAGACCGGGCGAGTGCGCCAGCCACGCCTCTAAGCTGTGCGAGTGCTGCGCCGCCAGCTGCTTGCCTGGTCCCGCGGGACCCCGAATGACCATCGGAACGGCGCATGCGCCGCCCGACTTGTACAGAATCTTCGCCGCGTGATTGATAATCTGGTCGAACGCCAGCAGCGCAAAGCTCCAAGTCATCACTTCCACCACGGGCTTCAGCCCTTCAATCGCTGCGCCAATCGCAATCGAGATAAAGCCTGGCTCAGAAATCGGCGTATCCCACACACGCTTCGGTCCATACTTCTGAAACAGCCCTTCCGTCACGCGGAAGGTGCCCTGGTACCGCCCGATGTCCTCGCCCATCAGGAACATGTTTGGGTTGCGGTCTAACTCCTCGATCAACGCTTCTCGGATGGCTTCTCGGTAGAGTTTCGTCGCCATAGTGCGCTCCTACGGTGTCGGTTGCGGGTATAGTGTACCTGAAAGTACGCCTACAGCGAACGGGCAATCATAGGCTGTTGGGGCGGACACGCCCCCGATTCCAGAGTTCCCGCCTCGAACCAGCAAAATTACTGGATTCGGAACAAGGAGTTGCAATTCGTTCAAAAGTGTGCTATAATTGGAATGCGCACACGCGGTGTCCGCTTTGGGGCAGTTTCGGAGTGTTAATTAGTGGGTCTGCCCTTTAGTAGGCGTGAACGCGTGGGCGACGACTCGAAATCTCAAGAGAGGAGGCATTACGATGAAGCAGGCACAACTTTGGCTGAGTAGTATTGCTATCGCCGCGCTGATGGCAAGCGCGAGCGCGCAGGTCTGGGACGAGACCGCAAACGGCGGCGGCGACGCCGGCGACCTGCCTAGTACGGCGCAAGTGGTGGCTGGGAATCCCAATAATCCGCTGACCCGTATCACAGGGCGCATGGCGACTGGCGGCGAAGTCGATATGTTCGCTATCCTTATTTGTGACCCCGCTAATTTCTACGCGCACACAGGCTCCACATCAGAGACCAACTATGACACGAAACTGGTGTTGTTTGATAGTCAGGGTCGTCCTCTGTGGATGAACGATGACCGTCCCTCCGTAGCGGCTATCACTTCGCTTCCGCCGAACGGCGTCGGCAGTTTTCGTTCCTATATTGGCGGCGGCGCGAGCGCAGGTTTTTACCGCAGCAGCGATGCGCCGAACACCGCAGGCTCCGCTACCTGGGGGCTGCCTGGTCCTGGACTGTACTACCTGGCGATCGCGCACTGGCTGCGCAACCCACGCGTAGGGATACAAGACATCTTCCACGAAAGCTCTCCTTATGAACCCATCTATGCGCCGAAAGCTGCTGTGGCGAACAGCGTTATCGACAACTGGGCCGGCTCCACTACCACCACTGGTACCTACACCATTCACCTGAACGGCGTGTGTTTCGTACCCGAACCCGCTTCGATGCTGGTGTTGGGCGCGGGTCTGGCGGGTCTGATCGGGCTGCGCCGCCGCAAGAAGTAAGCGGGCTGTTGCCCTCACCCCCTTGCCCCCTCTCCCACTGCGTGGGCGAGGGGGATTTTTGTTTTTCCGTCATCTCCTTGCCTGCTATCTCAAGGCGCGGGGAGGGTGTTCGAAAATTCCCTTTGCAAGGGCAAAACCCTTTTTGGAGGGGCAGACACGCAGGTCTGCCCCTACCGAGGGCGTTGGCTGTAGGGGCGCACCTGCGTGTGCGCCCTTCGTTTTTTTCGCTGTGCCTCTGCGACGCTGCAGTAGAGGAGATTTTTGTACCTCCCCTCTCCCTCTGGGAGAGGGGTTGGGGGTGAGGGCAGTCAGTCTCCCTCTGGGAGAGGGGCTGGGGGTGAGGGCAGTCAGTCTCCCTCTGGGAGAGGGGTTGGGGG
>NKPV01000246.1 GCA_002254605.1 Armatimonadetes bacterium JP3_11 | reverse complement strand
TGGGGGAGGCGGGGGCAGTGGGGGCACCGTCGTACACCTCACGCGAGAGGAACCAGCCCTCGCCGTCGCCGATGATCAATCCCGACCGTGCGCCTATCCAGAGGTGCCCGATGGCGTCGCTGGCGGCGCAAAGCCATGCATCGTCAAAGTAGCGTCCCCGATTGTCGCGGATCTCCAACAATCGCCACTGTCCTCTGTCTAAGCGATAGCAGCGCCGTTCCAGTTCGCCCTCGGCGAAGGCGAAGAGGCGTCCGCGTGTGTCTTGATAAAACCAGCGAAACTCTCGATTCGTCGGCGCGTCGTATGTTTCGCGGATAGCACCGTTCTCGTAGCGCAGGAGTTGCTTTGGGGTGAGTAGCCACCACCCCCCCTCGCGCGCCGCCTGTAGTCCGATAAGTTCGGCGTCGGCGGTATACAGCAGGCGCGTCTCGCCCTCCGCTGTGATTTGATACAGCGACGCGCCGCCGATCCCGCACACATTGCCCGCACGGTCGGTCGCAAGGACGCGAATAGCTTGGGGAGACCCCACACGCCACTGATTGGGCTGCCTCAGCGGCGCGACGGCGATGCCCTTGGGGGTACCGGCGTAGAGCCGCTCACCCGCAATTACGATCGCCAGTACGGGCGCGTCGGGCAACCCATGCTGAGCCGTAAAGTGAACGCTGCGATCTTGCAGATAAGGCTGCAGTTTGTAGGTCGGCGGTTGCATGCTCAATAATCCTGCCGTGAGTAGGAATTCGATAAGCATCGCTCGTCTCCTGCTGGGTAGGCAATTTTCGCGCGTGCAGACGGAACTCCTGCCGATGGATCCCCCATGGTACAATTTGTAGACGGAGCGACCGATGAAGACGCGCGTTCACTTTTTGAAGGAGCTTTTGATACGCAACTACGAGGGCAGCCCATGGCACAGCTTTAAAACCGCAGTACGCAACCTGAGCGAGGAGGAGGCGCGTTGGATTCCGCCCACGGGCTACAAGGGCTATCGCTGGGCGGACGGATCGATTTTGAAAATCATTTTCCATCTGGGCGCGGATAAACTGGTTCAGATTTCAACGGCGTTCGGCGAGGGAGGCGTCGATTGGCAGGCGATGGAGCGTCGTTTCCGGGCGATGGGCGGCACCCTAAACGCCGCACTGCAGATTGCCCAGGAAGGCTACGAGACCACCCTCGATGCGCTTGCGCCCCTGACCGACGATGACCTCGAAGTAGAACGCCCCTACTGGGGCGGTGGGCGAATGCCTACAGGCGACCTGTTCCTGATGCTCGCCGAACACGATGTGTATCACGCAGGGCAGATTATCTACATTCGGGGCTTATACGCAGCGCAACATGGGAAGTGAGGAACGATGATGAACAAGAAAACGGTTCGCGATATCGATGTGCGTGGCAAGCGCGTGTTGGTGCGCGTGGATTTCAATGTACCGATGCAGAACGGTCAGATAACGGATGACCGACGCATCCGTGAGTCGCTGCCCACGATTCAGTACCTGCTGGAGCAGGGTGCGACGGTGATTCTCATGTCGCACTTGGGGCGCCCGAAGGGACAGCGCACTCCAGAGTTCAG
>NKPV01000097.1 GCA_002254605.1 Armatimonadetes bacterium JP3_11 | reverse complement strand
CCCCCAAGGGTGGGTGCCCATTGAAACCCACGTCTGCTCGTGTTGCTTGGTGGGGTATCGTTTCAGGTAGCATTCACCCCCAAGGGTGGGTGCCCATTGAAACCGCCAAATGGTAGGGGCACGGCGTGCCGTGCCCCTACATTCGATTATTCACCCCAAGGGTGGGTGCCCATAGAGACCCAAAGCAGCAGCGCGACGAATAGGAATGTCGTTGCGCCAATCCCCCCACTCTGCATGCGGAGAAGGGCTGTGTGCAACTCGCTCCCCCGCCCACGCGGTGGGAGAGGGGCTGGGAGTGAGGGCAAAACTCCATCTCGTCAGACTCGCCTACAGGTACACTTATCGCGTGCTGGGGCTACTGTTGGGACTGATGCTTTTGGGGTTGCTGGCGGAATTGGGCGGGCGCGCGGCGCGTCGTTGGACGCCGAACCTGCTGGAGCAGGTCGCCTACGGAGGCGCGCTGGGGCTGGGCATCCTGGCGTATGGGGTGGCGGGACTGGCGGCGTTGGGGGGACTGGAGTTTATCCGATTGGCGCCGTTTGGGGTGGCGGCGATTCTGCTGGCGCTGGGCGGAAGCCAGCGATGGCGTGCATTGAACTGGAAGGAGGCGCTGCGTCGTCCACGCGGTACTACGGAAGCCGTGTTGGCGGGGATGGCGGTCTTGCTGGCGCTGCTGAGCCTGACGCTCTGTCTGCTGCCCCCTGACGGCAACGAGTGGGATGCCCTCGCATATCATCTGGCGTTCCCGAAGTTGTATCTCCAAGCGGGGCGGATGGTGGAGTTGCCCTTTATGCACCAGAGCTACTTCCCACCGCTGCAGGATATGCTGTATCTGTTGGGGCTGGGGTACGGTTCGGAGCCGATGGCGAAGGTCATGCACTGGGCGATGGGGGTGCTGGCGGCGCTGGGTGCGGCGGGGTTCGTGCAGCGTCAGGGCGGTTCGGGCGCGTGGGCAGCGGCGCTCATCTTGGGTGCGCCTGCGTTTTTGTGGCAGATGTTCAGCGCATATGCCGACTTAGCCACTGCACTCTACGCTGCGCTGGCGATGTTCGCGCTGGCGCATGCTGTGCGGGAGCGCCGCAGCGATGGGCTCTGGCTATCGGGCATGCTGATGGGGTTCGCGCTTGCCACGAAATACACAGCGCTGGTGGCGTGGGGGGTGTGGGGGCTGGTAGGGCTTGTGGGGTTGTGGCGTGCGCACGCGACGCGGGCAATCCGCACGCTCATTCTGTCGGGGCTGTTTGCGCTGGCAATCGGCAGCCCGTGGTACCTGCGCAACTTCCTCTGGACGGGCAATCCCGTGTATCCGTTCGCGTATGAGATTTTCGGGGGCAAAAACTGGAGCCAAGCGCAAGCGGACGCCTATCGCAACGACCAGCTCAAGTTCGGGATGGGGCGCGAGCCGTCGATGCTGTTGCTGGCGCCGTGGAACTTGGCGGCGTACCCTGCGCCCTTTGCCGACCCAATCGGTGCGCGGGTGGGGGAGCGGGTGTTTCTGCTGCCATCGCTGGGCGTGGGCGCGTTGGCGCTGCCGAGCCTATGGCTGACGGGAGGCTGGGCTTCTGGCACGGGCTCCCTGATGGGCTTTGTGCTGTTGAACCTGGTGGGCTGGTTCTACCTTATGCAGCAGATACGCTACCTGTTGCTGGTGTTGCCCGTGTTGGCAGGTGCGGGGCTCACGGCGGTGCATCGTGCGGCGGTCTGGGCGCGCGAAAGCTACGCAGCCCTCCTCCTCCTGCAGGCAGGGTTCACACTCTGGCTGATGGGAAGCGTCTATTTGCCTGCGTTGCCGCTCGCGGTGCAAGACCGCGACGCCTACCTGAGCCGCCGGCTGCAAATCTATCCTGCGATTCGGTACCTGAACACGCAAACCCCTGCCGATTCGGGGGTAATCCTGCTTGATGAGACGCGGGGCTACTATCTGGATCGTCGCTATTTGTGGGGCAACGCGGGGCATCATCGGCTCATCCCCTACGATACCATGCGCACAGGAGAGGAGCTTGCCGCGTGGATGCAAGCGAACGGCTATCAGTACCTGCTTATCAATCGGCAGTTCACGCCGCAGGGGGAGCCAGAGGCGTGGCGCGCGCTCTACTACGACGCGATTCGGCGTGGACGACTGCAGTGGGTCTTCGCGGAGCGCGGGGTGGAGGTGTATCACCTGACGACACGCTCATCTAAATCCGTGCTAATCCACACCAGTGGCGCAGCATCCACTCGGCGCCGTGTTCGCGAATCATCTGCTGGAGTTGCTGCGCTTCGGGGTCGTTGGGGTCGTTGTACGCCAGCGCCGCGAGGATGGCTTTGCGGAACGGGGTCGGGTCTTCTCCTTGCTCTATGAGTAGGCGATAGGCGCCCACCAGCCGATCGTCGGGGCGGAGTTTGCGCAACGGCTCGCGCGCCACGCGGGCAATCGGGTCGTCTAAATGCGGGTCTTGAATCCGCGCGAGAATATCCGCCACCGCGGCGTAGTGTTCCTCGGGGTCGAAGGGGTGCTTTTTCAGGAACGCGCGGGCAAGGGCATGCGCTCCTTGCACGAACAGCGCGTGGATTTCGGGGTCCTGCAACGCCTGTTGGATTGTCTGGTAGCCTCGCTGCGCGCCCAGATAGGCAATCAGCGCGTGCAAGCCGTTATGCAGATAGAGTTTGCGCTGCATGTAAACTTCGAACGGGCGCACGGGTTGCAGTCCCACAATCGGCGGAGGCTCGCCCAGAATCGCGTCGGCGTCCACGGGGAGTTTACTATAGCGGTCGACGCGCACGCCGGGCGGGTCGCCTGGGAGTTCGGCGACCGCCTGACGCCCGATGATGCAGCGCACCAAGCCCAACAGGTTCAGTAAGTGATGTTCGTCGGGGTTCAGCGCCTGTAGCAAGGCGTCGCGCAGCATGGCGTCGGCGTTCAACGCGTTTTCGCCCAGCAGGAGATTGAGGGGTTGGGGGTTCACTGCGGCGCGGCGGCGCAACCCAGCCGCAATGAGCGGCGTCAGACTGGGGAGAACGCTCAGCCCGACCGCCGTGCCAGCGACGGCGCAGCGAGCAAACGCTTCCGCGACCGCCGCGATGTCAGAAGCGCTTAGCGCCGACACAGGCGCAATCGTCTCGCGCTCCCCGTCCGTCCACTCAATCCAGCAATATTTGTGGCGGTTGAGGCTCTCCACCACCTCGGGGCGTGCTTCGACGAACACCGTTTCGAAGCCGGAGCGGGCATAGAGTTGGGCGAGAAAGCCGCGCCCAATCTTGCCCGCTCCGAACTGCACCGCCAGCAACGCTACACACTCCCTGGGGGTTAGTTGTCGCCTACGGCGCCGAAGTTGAACAGGACGATCAGCAGGTCGGCGTCATCTACCACGCCATCCCCGTTCAAGTCGGCGCTGGGGTCATTGGCGCCGAAGCTGAATAACACGATTAGCAGGTCGGCGTCGTCAATCACATTATCGCCGTTGAGGTCGCCGTTCACCAAGTTGAACACCAAGCCCGACACATCGCTGTTGAGCGAAACGCCGCGCAGGATGCGTTTCAGGCTGGTGGGGGCGCGCACGGCGATATCGACGGTACCGCTCATCACCGCCGTGTAGGTGGTGAACTGCCCCGCGTTGTTCGTATAGAAGGTGCGCTGCGATTGCAGGTTCTGCGTTCCTGCCTGATAAATCTCCATCTGGAACGGCACCAGAGAAAGGTTCTGGCGGTCGAAGTTAATTTGTCCGGAAATCAAGCGTCGCACGGGGCTGTAATCGGTAATCAGCAGGTCATACCAGCCCCCCGCACGCCCACCAGAATAGCTATAGCCTTCCACGCGAATGTAATAGATTCCTGCGGGCAGGTTGCTCAGCGTTATGCGCGAAGTGAAGGGGTTGAACGGGTCATGCGGATCGTCGTCGTTGGTCGCCAGCGGGTTGAACGCCGAGTCGTAGATGGTGAGGATGGTATCGGTGGCGCCGATGGTGCGCACGGTGAGGTTCCCTTCGCCGATTTCGATGCGATAGTGGTCCAAATCGGTAGTGCGGTAGCGCAGGAACGCATTCTCTACCAGCGTGAAATCGTCTGCCAAGTTGCCGAGATCCGTTGCGGTGGCGAAGGTCTCGTTCGTACCGTTCACCTCGTAGGGGTCGAAGTCGCGTGCCGTGCTGCCATCGAACACGCGCAAGGTGTACCGAAACCGCGCCAATGTGCCTGAGCTAGCGATCGAGCGCACCCGCAGGTAGTAGGTTCCCGCGTTCAACGAAGTTGTAATGCCCGGATCGGCGTTCGTGAACGAGGTGTCGCGATTGCCCCGATTGTTGTTACCCAGCTCGTCGTCATCGTTTTCCACGATGAGCGTGCCGCTGGCGTTGTACAGCGCGAGTACCGCGTCGAGCGTGCAATCCACCCGAAACGAGTAAGTGCCCGTCTGGGCGAGTTCGACGCGGAACCAGTCGAAGTCCCCATCGGGGTCAATCAGTCCCCGCACGACTTTCATGCGACGCGTGTTGCTGGAATCCACTCCCACGACGCCGAGATTTTGCGCTGTGCTGAGCGTATCGTTGGCTTCCGTATCCGCGAAATGATCGATCACTAAGGGCTGCGCCGTGCCGAGCATCAGCGTCAAGCCCAAGCATCCGAACAGACTCGTGAGCTTCCTCATTTTATAGGCTCCTTTCCCGCGCCTTTATTATAGCACACTTTGGCGTTTAGAGGTAGCCTTTTTCGCGCAAACTGGTATAGTTTCCGTCGCCGAGAATGAGGTGATCCAGCAGTTCCACGCCGAGCAGTTCGCCGGCGTCTTTGAGGCGTCGGGTAATGGCGATGTCTTCGGGGCTGGGGGTGGGGTCGCCGCTGGGGTGATTATGCACGGCAATCCAGCTCGCCGCGCCTTCCCGAATCACGACGCGATACACTTCACGCGGATGGACAAGGCTGCTGTCCAGCGTGCCGATGGAGATGGTCTCGGTGCGCAGCACGCGGTTTTTGGTGTCCAACATAACTGCCAGGAAGTGTTCTCGTCGCTCGCCGAGCAGTTGCATGTGGATGAGTTGATAGACATCTTCGGGGGAGCGGATTTGAGGGCGTTCGTGGAACTGGCTGAGGGCGACGCGTCTGCCCAGCTCCATCGCGGCGGCGATTTGGGTGGCTTTTGCCAGCCCCATGCCCTTGATATGCGCCAGTTCTTGCACGCTGGCATGCATTACACCGCGTACCCCGCCGAACTTGTGAAGTAGATACTGTGCGAGCTGCAGCGCGGACATGTGCGTTGTGCCTGTGCGCAACAGGATTGCCAGCAGTTCATGCTCGCGCAGGCTGGACGCGCCCCAGTGCGCCAGCTTCTCACGGGGACGCTCTTCGGGGGGCAACTCGCGGATGGTGGTGTAGCGCTGCAGTTCCATCAGAGCCACCTTTTGAGCCGAGTGTGTGCGAAGTCGAGCAACGAGTGCGCGGCGCCGCCCGCCACCAGACCGATGACCAGCGCCCACACCTCACGCTGATAAGTGAACACCCAGTCGGTGGCGTTCAGCAGCCAGCTGTGGGGGTCTACCTGGAGCGCCAGCCCGATTTGCGCCAGAAGCCAGTTCACTCCCAAAATCAGCACTGTAACCATCCCGATCAAATACGCCACGCGCAGGATGGGACCGACGCCCAGCCCGTGCGAGATCCAGCTGCGATGGGGCACCAGCTTCTGATAGGGAAGCCAGAGCAATCGCAAGGGTCCCCAGCGGCGGTAGGCACTGGATTGCACATCCAGGTCGCTGGAGAGCCAGATGCCCGAAAAGGTGTAGCTGGCGATTGCCAGCCATGCGAGGGGGCGTGTTTCGGGGGGGAGGTACATTCCTGTGAGGGGGATCGCCCCCAGCGCTGTCCCGATGGTGACCCAATCGTGTACCTTGCCTGACGGCATCTTAGGCGCGCGCTGCCTCCTGCATTTTCTGGATTGCGCGTGATTCGAGCTGCCGCACGCGCTCTTTGCTTAAGCCGAGCCGCTTGCCGACCTCTTCGAGGGTCATGGGCGGCTCGCCCGCAAGCCCGTAGCGTAGACGTATGACCGCTTTCTCGCGCTCGTTCAGGCGCGCCATGAGGCTCTCCCAGTCGACGGCATGCTCCCATTCCGACTCGGTTTCGGCAGCGATGATATCGCCCAGCACGGAGCCGTCGCTATCGCTGATGGGCATATCCAACGAGATGGGTTTGGCGATGGCGTGCATCAGTTCGCGCACTTGTTCGGGGCTGAGTTTCGCGCGATGCGCCACTTCGTGTACCGTCGGCTCGCGTCCCAGCTCTTGTTGCAGCAGGGCGGCGATCTGACGCACTTGCTGGAGCGTTTTCGACATATGTTGCGGCACCCGGATGAGCGAGGCTTGTTCCCGCAGGGCGCGTGAAATCGCTTGGCGTATCCACCAAGTGGCGTAGGTGCTGAATCGGTTGCCGCGTTGTGGGTCGAACTGGATGGCAGCGCGCATTAGCCCCAGATTGCCTTCTTGGATCAAGTCGATCATAGACAGTCCGCGTCCTGTGTAGTGTTTGGCGATTGCGATGACGAGGCGTAAGTTGGCTTGCACGAGCTGCTCGCGGGCGCGCTCATCGCCTTCGGCGGCGCGCCTTGCCAGTTCCACCTCCTGCTCGGGGGTGAGGCGGGGCGCTCGCGCCGCTTGCTGCACCCACCATTGCACGGTATCTTCCAGCATCTCGCGCTCCACCATCTCGATGAATTGCTCGGCGTGCTCCGATAATTGGCGCAGTTCACGCTCTACCGCGTCCTCCTCGTCCAGCACACGCACCCCTTGCGTTTCGAGATGCGCCAGAACGGTCTCGATGGCTTCAGGACTGATCTCATCTTCTGGCAGCACTGAGAGCAATGCTTCTATCGTGACATAGCCTTGTTGTCGTCCGCTCTCGATGAGCACACGCAACGCCTCCGACGATTCCAGCCAACCATCCATACACAACCTCCATTCACCCCATAGATTCGACGCGAATGCGCCAGTATTCCTGCAATTTTTCGGCGCTTTGGGGATCGGTGTTTTCGTGAGGCGGTTGTTGGGTCAGTTCCGCTGCCAGTCGTAGGCGTTTTCGACGCAGGGCATACTCTTTCAGTCGCTGGATACAGCCAATCACCCATTCGGGCGTCATCGGTGGAGACTCCTGAAAGATCAGAGCCGTAAGCAGAACTCGCAGCGGCTCTTCCTCAATCGATTCGAGGAGATCCGAGTGGTTATAATCGCACGGGGGCTTTGGCAGAGCGCATAGGCGTTCCGCCAACTGCGCGTGTAGGGGGATTTGCCACTCAATGGTGGGTAGGTTTTCCATCGCGACGGGAGCCGAGTCACGATGGAGTGTGGCGCGTAAGGTTTCGCTTTCTGCTTGGAAAACCGCTTTGGGGATGTGCCACGATACGGGCGATGTGGGTTGGGGCGCGGGGTCGGAGGCGGGAGTGTCGGTTGCGACGCCCGTGCGTCGTCGCGCGCGTTGTACCCGGCGTAGTTCCTGCTGTAAGGCGGGTAGTGCAGCATGCATCTTTGTCTGATAGAGGGGCGTGAAGGGCGCAAGCCGTTCCAGACAGGTCAACCGATCGAGTTCACTGGGCAGGCTTGCTGCCCACTCCAGCCCGCGCTCCACAATCTGCGCCTTAAGAGCAGGCTCCAGTTCCAGAGGATTGCGCTCCCCCGCGACTTCACGAATAATCTGCTCGATGCCGAACTGGGCAATCGGGGTCGCTTGGTCTAAGGCGCGTTGCAATGCTTCGGTACCCTGGGTACGCAGCAGGCTATCGGGGTCTTCGCCCTGCGGCAAGCGGACGACCAGCGTCGGAATGCCTGCCTGCAGCAGAACCTCACCCGCACGCAGCGCCGCACGCACACCTGCAGAATCGGAATCGAACATCAGGTACACGCGGTCGGCAAGGCGTTTCAGGCGCGCCGCGTGGTCTTCCGTGAACGCTGTGCCCAGCGTCGCCAGGCTATGGGTAAAGCCGTACTGGTGCAGCATAATCAAATCGAGATAGCCCTCGACGATAATCGCGGCACGCCGTTGTAGGATTTTCCCCCGTGCGTGGTGCCAACCGTAAAAAGTGTTGCGCTTCTCGAAAAGCGGCGTTTCGGGGCTGTTGAGGTACTTCGGCTCCTCGTTGCCCATTGTGCGGGCGCCGAACGCGATCACGTCCCCCGACGCGTCGTGAATGGGGAAGGTGATACGGTTCCGAAAGCGATCATAGTAGCCCCTGCCGTCTTCGCGCGCTTTAAGCAAGCCTGCCTCCTCCGCGTCT
>NKPV01000267.1 GCA_002254605.1 Armatimonadetes bacterium JP3_11 | reverse complement strand
GCTTTGCTGATGCGAGGCATTAGGGTTTCCTCCAGACAAACACGGTCTCAAAAAACTCACTGGAGCGGCGTCCCGTGCGTCGGTTCACATGGCGCACAATCTCGGCGTAAGGCTCCACACCCAGCCTCTCAGCGATCTGGGGATACAACCCGTGTTTGTCGTTGGCGACCACAATCAGCCAGCCCCCTGTAGGCATCATGCGCAGCGCGTTATGGAATACTTGTGCACACGAACGCCTCCCTGCGAAGCAGCAATGGACTTCAATCTGCTCTGTGTTTAGTATACCTCGCTCGGTATTTCCCCGTGCATTTAGGGACAGCCGTCTTAGTGGGAATTGCCCGTCTAAGTGAACTTCTTTCCCAGCGAAGAGGCGCTACAAAATCCCCCCTCTCCTGCACGGAGAGGGGGAGGGCAAGGAGGTGAGGAGGAGGAAAGATATCTTAGTTATTCGCCTGCGGTGCCGAAGTTGAATAGCACCAACAGCAGGTCGGCGTCGTCCACGATGCTGTCGCCGTTGAGGTCGTTCGCGGGGCTGTTCGTACCGAAGTTGAACAGGATTTGCAGGAGGTCGGCGTCGTCGATGACATTATCGCCGTTCACATCGCCGGGAACCAGCATGAGGTTCAGGTTGCTTACGCCGGGGTAGCGCATGCGGGCATTAGGCACGCGCTTGAGGAGGGTGCCCTGGGCGCGAATCGCGAGGTCGTAGTAGCCCAAGTAGTTGAAGAAGCTCACCTCGAAGTCGCCTGTGTTGTTGAGGGTCCCGCTTTCGGTCGTGATGGCGCTGCCGCCGCCCTGGGGACGCAACACCACCTCCACCGTGCGCCCGTTGTAGCTGCCGCTGTAGCCTTGAATCTGCACGCGTCCGCGCACGGGCACGGTGAGCGCGTGCTCCACCGACGCTTGCAGGTTAATGACCCCGTGCGCCACATAGTTCACGGGTGTGGCGGTGCTTTCGATGAGCTCGCGTACGGCTTGCGCCCGCGCAACTGAGCGGTCGTTGGGACCGTCTGCCACCAGCGAATAGAGCAACG
>NKPV01000066.1 GCA_002254605.1 Armatimonadetes bacterium JP3_11 | reverse complement strand
CCGCATACGCCCCACGCGCATCCGACACATCGGCACCCGTCACCTGTACGCCCAGCAAGTTCCCCTGAGAGTTCACCGCTCTGCACCGTTTGCGCCCTTTGATTTTCTTCCCACCATCGTACCCGTACACCCCCTTTTTTGCATAGTCGGCGCGCTTTGACTACCCACCGCCACTATCTTGGGCTGTCCGCGTCCACACGCCGACGCGCTTGCGCCACCCGTGCGTGTTGTACCTGTTCCAACACTTCCAACGCTTACCAGCGACGGAAGTGGTAGTAGAAGCTGTATCGTCGAGGTGCGCCGATGGGGTTGCGTCTGCGTTTGTAGCGGGCGCATCCCGATTTTTCGAACACCCACCATCCCTCTTGACTTTACCTTGAAGCATGGTATAATAATCCTATCGGAGGCGATGATGAAACGGTATATCCTACCTTTAGCGCTGTTGGGCGTCGCGGTGTTCCTGTTCGCGACGATGCCGTCAAGCGCACAACTGCGCGTTGGGCAGAAGATGCCTGAAATGACCTTCAAAGACCTCAACGGCAAAGAGGTCAAAATCGGGGGCAAACAGGACAAGGTCTACCTGGTCGACTTCTGGGCGACCTGGTGCGGTCCGTGCCGTGCGGCGATTCCCTACCTGGAGGAACTGCACACCAAGTATAAAGATCGCGGTCTGGTCGTGGTGGGCATTGCGCTCGATTCCGGCACCGTTGATGAGGTGCGCGCGTTCGTGGAGCAGCACAAAATAACCTATACCATTGTCGTCCCGCCGAACGAGTCGGAAGTGATGCGCCGAGCGCGCGTTAAAGCCTTCCCCACGATGTACATCGTGGATAAGAAGGGCGTCATTCGCTACGCGGAGGAGGGCTTCGCCCCCGAAGTAATGGAGGATATCCTCCGTGTCATCGGTCAGGCGATGATTGAGTAAGCAGTAAGGGGGAAGGAACCATTCAGAAGGAACTGAGAATCAACAATCGCATCCGTGCCAAAGAGGTGCGGGTCATCGATGTAGACGGCAAGCAGTTGGGCGTGATGCATATTCGTCGCGCCCTCAAGATTGCCCAAGAACAGGGCTTAGACCTTGTAGAGGTCGCGCCGACAGCGAATCCGCCCGTGTGCCGCATCTTGGACTACGGGCGTTATCGCTATGAACAGGAAAAACTGGCGAAGGAAGCCAAAAAGAAGCAAAAAGGCGGCGATGTAAAAACCATTCGCCTCCGACCCGCCATTGGCGCGCACGATATCGAAACGAAAGTGCGCAACGCCACCGAATTCTTGGAAGATGGCGATAAGGTAAAATTCGTGGTCATCTTCCGCAGTCGCGAGTTCGGGCGACCTCAAGTCGCGGAACAGTTGCTGCGTAAAATTGCAACGGCGCTGGAAGAACACGGCGTAATCGAAAAGCAGCCCAGCATGGACGGCAGGCAGATGGTGATGGTCATCGCGCCCGCCAAAAAACCTGCGTCCAAGCCGAAACCTGCGCCGACCAGCGAAGGAGGTTCAACGAATGTCCAAGAGCAAAATGAAGACGAGCAAAACCGCAGCCAAGCGGTTCAAACGCACAGCGACGGGCAAACTGATGCACAAGAAAGCCGGGAACAGCCACCTGTTCCTCAGTAAATCGCCCGCACGCAAACGCCGACTCGACCTTGAGGACGAACTCTTCAAGGGCGAATATAAGCGCATCAATCGCCTTTTAGCAGGCAAGTAAGGAGGAGAACAACCATGGCGCGAGTGAAAGGTGGAACGGTGACCCGCCGCCGCCACAAGAAGATTCTGAAACTGGCTGAAGGCTACTACGGTGCAAAAAGCCGCCTGTTCCGCAAAGCGAACGAGCAGGTGATGAAGTCGCTTCAATATGCCTATCGCGACCGCAGGCAACGCAAGCGTGACTTCCGACGCCTGTGGATTACGCGCATCAATGCGGCATGCCGCCTGCACGGAATCCGCTACCACGAGTTCATCCACGCACTCCACGAACGAGGCATCGAGGTCAATCGCAAGCAACTCTCCGAAATGGCAATCCACGACCCCGAAGCGTTCAAGATGCTCGTGGACTCTGTGCGCCCTTCGTAGGGGCGGGATAGGCAATGCAATCAATTCAGCAACTCTTAGCGGAAGCGGAGCAGGCAATTGTCCAAGCCGTCTCCACCGCCGAATTACAGGCGGTGGAGACGCATTACATGGGCAAAAAAGGCGTCATCAGCCAGCTCTTGCGACAGGTAGGCACACTGCCCCCAGAGGAGCGACCCACTTTCGGGCAACAGGTGAACGCAGCACGCGAGCGCCTCGAACAGCGATTCGCCCAACGACGCGCCGAACTGGAGCAGCTCGAACTCGCCAAGCGTATCGAAGCCGAACGGCTGGACATCACCCTGCCTGGCACACCGCTGCGCCCCGCGCGCTTGCACCCGCTGACGCTCACTATGCGCCGCGTGAAAGCCGCGCTAATCGGACTGGGCTTCGAGTTCGTCGAAGGCTACGACTTAGAGCAGTTCCGCTATAACTTCGGCGCCCTCAACTACCCCGAAGACCATCCCGCAATGGACGAGCAGAACTCGTTCCACATCGCACCAGGCTACCTGATGCGCACGCAGACGACCGCGATTCAGGGACGCATCTTTGAGCAACTCCAGCGCGGCGAGCGCCAACTCCCTCTGCGTATCGCGACAATCGGGCGCTGCTACCGCTATGAGAATGTAGACGCCACGCACTCGCATACTTTCCACCAAGTGGACGCCTTCATGGTTGATGAAGGGGTCAGCATGGCGCATTTGAAGGGCGTGCTGACGCAGTTCGCCCAGCTGATGTTCGGTGCAGAGGTGCGCGTGCGTTTTCGCCCTGACTTTTTCCCATTTGTGGAGCCAGGAGTGGACTTCGCCATCTCTTGGAAAGGTGGCTGGCTGGAGCTGGGCGGCGCTGGGCTAATCCATCCCAATATTCTGGAACGCTACGGCATCGACACGGAACGCTACAGTGGCTTTGCCTTCGGACTGGGCATCGAGCGTATCCCGATGCTCCAATACGGCGTGGACGACCTACGCCTGTTTTTGGAAAACGATTTGCGCTTTCTGGAGCAGTTCCCCATTCTGTAGCGCGGGCGCACTGTAGAGCAAACGATATCTAATTGTGAACGGCGTGCAGTGCTTCCTGCAGGATGCGCTCTTCAACCTTGGTTTTCAGTACGCGATCGAGACTGTTGCGCTTGAGCGCCATGCGCACACATGCGGCTTGAGGGCACAGGTACGCGCCTCGTCCGGGCAGTTTTTGGGTGGGGTCGAACTGCACTTGCAGCGTATGGGGGGCGCGCACGAAGCGCAGGAGCTCGGATTTGGGGGCGGTGCGCCGACACGCAGCGCACCGCCGAATCGGGCTATGCGGACTTCTCTTTCTCGGCTTTGGCAATCTCCTCCTCCGAGCGCACTTCCAGTTTCCAGCCAGTGAGTTGCTCGGCAAGGCGTACATTCACGCCTCCGCGCCCAACTGCCTGACGCAGCTGATTATTTGGCACGACGACCAGCGCGCTTTTGTTTGCCTTGTCCAGAATCACACGGTTCACGCGGGCAGGGTTCAAAGCGTCGCGAATAAACTGTGCCGGGTCGCTGCTCCATTCGATGATATCGATATGTTCGCCGAAGAGCTCGTTCGTGATGGCTTGGACACGCATGCCGCGTTGCCCCAAGCATGCGCCGACGGCGTCCACCAGTGGGTTTTTGGAATGCACAGCGATTTTGGTGCGTTCGCCGGGCTCGCGGGCGATCGCCCTGATTTCGACATCGCCGCTGGCGACTTCGGGGGCTTCCTGCGCCAGCAGGCGTGCGACCAGCAACGGCTCCGTGCGTGAGGCGATGACTTTCATATCGCGTAGGCGCGGCTCGCGCCCACGCTCCGTTTGCGGAATCTTCACCTCCAGCACCAGCACCTTGATCGGCTGTCCGATTTCGTACGTGTCGCGTGGACTCTGGTGTTTCTCGGGCAACACCACTTCGATGCGTCCGTAAGAGAGCAACACTTTGGGACCGATGAATCGCTCGATCCGCGCGGTGATCACATCCCCGACACTGGCGTTCAGCTCGCGCAAGGCGTGTTCGCGTTCTAACTCGCGCAGTCGCTGGGTGAGCACCTGAAAGGCGTTCTGCACGGCGATCCGTCCGAACTCTTCAATAGAGGCTTCCATTTGCACAGTGTCGCCTACTTCCAGCGCGGGGTTGAGCTTCTGTGCTTCTGCCAGAGCGATCTGGGTGTTTTCGTCGGTCACGACGCCCACAACTTCCTTCTCGACAAAAATCCGAAAACAGTTCGGTTTATCGGGTGTGAACTTTGCTTGCACCCGTGCGTTTTGGGGCAAATGCATCTGCTTCCGATAAGCGTTCGCGAACGCAGTCTCCAGAGTCGCCAGCAGGTCGGCGTAGGGAATCCCACGCTCGCGCTCCAGTTGCTTCAACACCTCTACGATTTCGTTACATAGCATCGCGCATACCCCCTTTAGGGGCGTATCGGCTATAAAGAAAAGAGTGGGCAGAACCCCACTCTTCTTTCGTCCGTCGCCGCCCGTGTAGAGTATACCCTATCGTGCAGTGCCACGCATGATGCGGGCGAGTTGCTTGTTGTGTTGCGGCGGAGTGAGCGCGACCACCGTGTCGCCCGGCTGCAGGATGAGGTTGGCAAGCCCTAATGTAAGTTGTCCGTTGCGAACCACCGCCGCCAACAGCGTCTTGGGGGGAAGTTCGATTTCGCCGATGCTCTTGCCCGCAACCGGGGATTCGGGCGTGACTTCTGCCTCGATGACTTCGATATCGCCGCGCATAATCGCGCCGATGGGTAACACCTCGCCGTACTCCACTTCTTGCTCGAGAATGTTAAAAATGAAGCGCGTGCTGCAGATGGTCTCGTGGATGCCCAATCGGAAAAAGAGCGATTCGTGGCGTGGGTCGCGCACGATTGCCAGCACCCGCTTGACTTTGAAAAAGTTTTGCGCCAGCTGGCTAACGATCAGGTTATCTTCATCGTCGCCTGTCGCGGCGACCACCACATCGGCGCGACGCGCCCCTGCTTCGTTGAGGACACGCACTTCGCACGCATCGCCGTACATGACGCGCTCGCCCAGCTCATCGGCTAAGTCCATCGCACGTTTGCGGTTCTTTTCGATTAGCAGTACCTCATAGCCGTGTTGATGTAGGGCTTTTGTTAGATGATAGCCAATGTCGCCACCGCCTGCGATGATCACATACATAGCAATCGTATTATACCGCGAGAACTGTAGAGCGCGTGCGTTCACTGAGAGAGGTCGCTCTCTTTGGGGAATGTGGTAGGGATTTGCAGCATCAGGGCTTGTGCGAATCGCTCCATCGCCTCGCGTGCGCGCTGAAGTTTGAGCTGACGGCGTAGGTCGCGGTCTTTGGGGGCGTCTTCGGGGTCGGGCAGTAGTCCCCAGTTCGCGTTCATCGGCGGGAACTCTTTATGCGGATAGGTGCTGATGTAGTGCAGCAAGGAGCCGATAACCGTCTCGCGTGGGGGGGCGACGGCGGGCTTGCCCAGTGCCAGACGCGCGGCGTTGATGCCTGCAATAATCCCCGACGCCGCCGACTCGATATAGCCCTCTACCCCCACCAGTTGCCCTGCAAAAAAGAGCCTGCCGTCCTCGCAGAACTGCAAGGTGCGCTGCAGGAGACGGGGCGAGTCTAAGTAGGTATTGCGATGCACCACGCCATAGCGCACGAACTCCGCATTTTCTAAGCCGGGCACGAGTCGGAACACGCGCTTTTGTTCGCCCCACTTCATGCGGGTCTGGCACGCCACAAGGCTGTAGAGGGTGCGCTCGTTGTTCTCTGGGCGCAGCTGCAGCACGGCGTAAGGACGCTTGCCGGTGCGTGGGTCAATCAACCCCACAGGCTTGAGCGGTCCGAAGCGAAGGGTGTCTTTGCCCCGCGCGGCGAGTTCCTCCAACGGCACGCAGCCCTCAAAGAAGCGAGCATCCTCGAAAGCGTGCAGCGGCGTGAGTTCCGCCTCTCGAATCGCCTGCCAGAAGCGTTCGTACTCCTCCTTGGTGAAGGGGCAGTTGATGTAGGTGGGGTCGCCTTTTTCGCGACGGCTGCCGAAAAAGACCTTTTCGTAGTCGATGGTGCTGGCGTCCACGATGGGCGACACGGCGTCGTAGAAATAGAGATGTTGCTTCCCGGTGATGCGGGCAATCTCGCCGGCTAAGGCATCGGAAGTGAGCGGTCCGGTGGCGATAATCAGGGGTCGGTCGTCCGGGATTTGAGTGACTTCCTCACGCACGACTTCGATGAGGGGATGCAGTTCGATGCGTGCCGTAATGGCTTGCGCAAATGGCTCGCGCTCGACGGCTAACGCCTCCCCTGCCGGCACAGCGAACTCGCGTGCTGTGGGAATGACCAGCGAGCCGAGCCGCTCCATCTCCCACTTGAGTTGTCCTGAAGGGGTGGTGGGCAAGAGCGATTTGAATGAATTGGAGCAAACTAACTCGGCAAGCCAGCCGGTTTTGTGGGCGGGCGTGCTGCGTTTGGGGCGCATCTCGTAGAGGCGCACAGGTACGCCGAGCCGAGCCGCAGCCCACGCTGCTTCCACTCCTGCGAACCCGCCGCCGATTATCGTCACGCGCGGCATTTCGAGTAGATTATACCCTGTAAACGGGTATCATGCCCAATTGCTAACCCAATCGTGCAGCCATTGATTGTGATTCTCGGTCCCACAGCGACGGGTAAAACCGAAGTAGGCATTCTGCTGGCAGAGCGCATGGACGGCGAGATTATCTCCGCCGACTCGAGCGCGGTCTATCGTGGGCTGGATATCGGTTCCGCCAAGCCTTCTCCTGAAGAGCAGCGACGCGTGCGCTTCCACCTCATCGATGTCGCCGACCCCGATGAAGTGTTTACCGCCGCAAAGTTTCGCGAACTGGCGTTGGAGGCAATGGACGCGATTCGTCAGCGAGGCAAGCGCGTGCTGATTGTCGGGGGCACGGGGCTCTATTTGCGCGTTCTGCTGCACGGGTTTAGCTTAGCGCCGCCGCCTGCCGACCCGGAGGTGCGCGCCCGTTGGAAAGCCGAAGTGGAGCGCGTGGGCGCGCCCGCCCTCCACGAACGCCTGAAACAGATTGACCCTATCGCCGCCGCACGCATCCATCCCAACGATGCTATGCGTATCACGCGTGCCTTCGAAGTATACGAGATGACAGGCGTACCCATCAGCCAGTGGCAACAGCACGCCGCAGCCGAGATGCCCGCCATCAAAATCGGACTCACGATGCCGCGTGAACGGCTCTATCAGCGCATCGAACAGCGCGTTGACCAGATGATTGCGCGAGGAATGCTGCAAGAGGTACAGAATCTCTTGCAAAAGGGGTATAATCCTGAACAACCTGCTCTGAAGGGGTTGGGCTACCGCCACCTCATTGGGTATATTCAGGGGCGCACCGGCTGGGACGAGGCGGTGCAACTCTGGAAACGCGATACACGGCGGTTCGCAAAGCGTCAATTGACCTGGTTCCGCAAAGAGCCGGGGATCCGTTGGATTGACGCCAGTCAAGGGAGCGAAAAAACCGCTGAGACGATTCATACACTGCTGATGGAGCAGGGAGGGTTCTAAGATGCCAAAAGCGATTAATTTGCAGGATATGTTTTTGAATCAGGTGCGCAAGGAAGGGATCGGCGTGACGATCTACCTGAACGGTGGTTTGCAACTGCGTGGGACCGTGCGCGGCTTCGACGCGTTTACCGTACTCTTGGAAAGCCCTGGCAAACCTGTACAGCTGGTCTACAAGCACGCGATCACCTCGATTGTGCCCTCGCGCCCGGTGCCCGGTTATGGTCCTTCCGGACGAGCTGCCCAGCAGGATCCCGATTTCGAGGAGTAGTTCGCTCCGCTTTTTCAAGCTGCAGGGCGCAGGCAACGACTTTGTGTTGCTGGATTGTTTGCAGCAACCGTTGCCCAGAGCGAGCGAGGCGTCGCTGGCACGCCGCCTGTGCGACCGCAGGTTGGGCGTCGGCGGCGACGGACTGTTGCTGGTAGAGCCGTCGCAGGTCGCTGATTATCAGATGCGCATCCTCAACGCAGACGGCTCGGAAGCGACGATGTGTGGCAACGGCATCCGTTGTTTCGCCCGCTACCTCTGGGAGACCTATTCGCTCGCTACGGATTGCCTTACGATCGAGACAGGAGCCGGCATACGGCGCGTCTACCGGGGTCAGGGGAATCTGCTGACGGTGGAAATGGGTAGCCCGCGCTTGCTGGTTCTGTCTCGCCCCCCTACGCTGGAGGCATACGCGTTAAGCGATACAGAATTGCTGGCTTTCCATGCCGTCCACACAGGTGCGCCCCATCTGGTGCTGCTCGTGCGTGATGTGGCGCAGTTCCCCCTGGAGGCGGTGGGACCTGCGTTGGAGCATCATCCCGATTTCCCTGACCGCACGAATGTTTCTGTGGCGCAGGTAGAAAGCCGCGCACAGGCGCGAGCGCGCGTGTGGGAGCGTGGCGCAGGAGCGACGCAGGCGTGCGGCACGGGCGCATGCGCCATCGTCGTGGCGGGGGCACTGCAAGGGCTTTTGGGACGCAAGGCGACGGTTCGGATGCCCGGCGGCGATTTGCAAGTGGAATGGCGCGAGGACGACACGCTCTGGCTCACGGGCGATGCCACGCTGGTTTTTGAAGGAGTGTGGCGCGACGATGCGCCTATAGAGTAAGCATCACACCTCGCTGCGTGGAACTATCTGCTGCGCCTCGATCGGTTTCAGCCCCAATGCCGACCGCAAAGCGCGCGCAGCGTCGTCTGCCAAGATGACGCCAATCAACTCGGTCTCGGCGATCTCTGCGCCCAAGGCGTGCGCCATGTGTCGCACGGTCTCTGTGACGCGGAACAGGTCGGTTTGCTCGGTCTGGGTAATGTTCAAAGACACTTGCGCGACGCCGCGAGTGGGCAGCCACAATCCTAACGCGCGAACACCATGCAGGGCAGGATTCGTGTTGCGTTCGGTGCGGATTTGGCGGGCAATTTGCCGCGCAACGGCGACATCAGGCGGGTGTAGGTTGAGATTAAACGCAATCAGCGGGTCGCGCACCCCCATAATCGTTGCCCCTGCGGTCGGGTGGAGCCGCTTGGGACCGAAGTCGGGTTCACGCTCGCCTGTGAGCCGTTTGCCAATCCAGCCTTCAAACTCGCCTTTGCGCAGGGTAGGGAGGTCCCGCGGGCGCCCCTCACGGGCGGAATACTCGTATAGATAGACGGGCACACGCAACCGTCGGGCAAAACTTTTCGCTACACGATGCGAGAACGCCACCGCTTGCTCGCGGGTCAGTCCCGCAAGGGGCACAAACGGAACCACATCCACTGCCCCGATGCGGGGGTGCGCTCCCCGATGGCGGTTCAAGTCGATACGCGCTACCGCAACTACCCCTGCCTGAAGCACCGCGCGTTTCACCTGCGCCGGCGTCCCCGAAAACGCCAGCACCATCCGATGGTGGTCATAGTCCCACGAGAGATGATGCAGCTGCACGCCCGCGCTGGCTGCGGCGTCTGCTATCGCGTGAATCGTCGCCTCGTCGCGCCCCTCAGAAAAGTTGGGCACACACAACACCCGCGCGCCTGCCATAACAAGATTATACTATGCCTGAACAGGTATACTTGCTCCCATGAGCCTAACGCTCACCTTTCTGGGCGCCGCGGGTGTGGTGACGGGCAGCAAATACCTGCTGAGCGTTGCGGGAGACCACTACCTTATCGATTGCGGGCTGTTTCAAGGCGCCAGCGAGTGGAAGGCACGCAACTGGGAACCGCTGCCGATAGACCCCAGCCGTATTCGCGCCGTGCTGCTGACCCATGCGCATATCGACCACTCCGGCTATCTGCCCCGCCTTGTGGCGCAGGGTTTCCGAGGCGCCATCTACGCCACCGAAGCCACATGCGCGCTGCTGGAGATTCTGTTGCTGGACTCCGCCAAGCTGCAGGAGCAGGACGCCGAGTATGCCAATCGCAAGGGCTATAGCCGCCATCAGCCTGCCCTACCGCTGTACACAACCGAAGATGCAGAAGCCTGTTTGGAATACCTGCGCCCGATACCTTTTCACACGATGGTGACGCTGGATGCGCTGCGCGTCTTCTACTACCCGATGGGGCATATTCTCGGCTCCGCCGCGATCGAAATCCAGCTGCCGAACGAGCGACGCCTGCTCTTTTCAGGCGACATCGGACGCTATGAGGACCCCATCATGCGCCCGCCAACGGAGTTCCCCGCGGGAGCCGATTATATCGTGATGGAATCGACCTACGGCGACCGCCGCCATGAGGAGACCCCCGTCGAAACCACACTCATCGAGGCGATCGAGTATATTTTCACTACACAAGGCGTGCTTTTAGTGCCCTCGTTTGCGGTGGGGCGCGTGCAATTGCTGTTGCATCACCTGCGCCGTCTCCAAGAGAGCGGGCGCGTTCCGCCACTGCGCGTCTATGTGGACAGCCCTATGGCGCAGGACGTGACCCAGCTCTATTGTCGTTTCACGGATGACCTGAACATGGAAACCAGTGCGGGCGGTGAGTGCGAAGGGCAACTGCCCCTCTATTGCTACCATACCCAGTTCGTGCAAAGCATTTCCCAGTCGAAGTCGCTCAATGGGCAGCCTGGTCCGATGCTGATTATCTCCGCCAGCGGGATGTGTACAGGAGGACGGATTCTGCATCACCTCAAGGCGCGTCTGCCCGACCGCAGGAACGCGGTGCTGTTTGTCGGGTATCAAGCGGAGGGTACACGCGGGCGGATGCTTTTGGATGGCGCACCCGAAATCACGATTCACGGCGAGAAGGTAGCGGTTCAGGCGCGTATTTTTCACTCCTCCGCACTCTCGGCGCATGCAGACCAGGCGGAACTGCTCCGCTGGCTGAGCGCGATACAGGTGATGCCACGACAGTTGTTGCTCACGCATGGCGAGCCACTACCCCGAGAAACACTGCGCACGCGCATCTTCGAACAGCGCGGCTGGAATGCACACCTGCCCCAGTATGGCGAAACGATTTCGTTATAGGGTACACTTGGCGTGGGGCAGTGAGATGCGCATTCTGTATCTGATTTTACGAATATTAGGCGACCTGCGTGCGTTGCGTTCGGGACGACTACCCCAGCGCATCCTCTGGCGGAGCATGCGGAATCTGCTCTGGTGGTTCGGCAGGCGACGACGCTGGTGGTAAATGGTGTATAATACAAGCAGGCAACTATGCCGAAAGGAGGCTTTGAGTGATGAAACGCTTATGGTGGACCTTGGCGATAAGTGGACTGTTGACGCTGACTTACGCCCAGACGATTTATCAGGAACAGGGCGACGCAGGCGACCTACCAGAAACCGCCCAAGCGACGGGAACCGTTACGACCACGCCCTTAGACGCGATTCGGGGCGCATTGGAAGCAGATGGCGTCGATATGTATGTCATCTACATCAGCGACCCCGCAAACTTCAGCGCGACAACCGTAAATAACGAGACCAATTTCGATACCCAGCTCTGGCTGTTTGACGCGGAGGGCAAAGGGGTCGTGTTTAACGACGATGAGGTCGGCAGTACCTTGAGTCGTTCACGCATCGACAACTCAACGGGCTGTTTGACGGGGCGCCCGGCGGGGATTTATTACATTGCGGTTTCACGCTACAATCGTGACCCGCTGGACTGCGAGGATCGCCTGATTTGGCAAAACTCGCCGTTCCGTGCGGTACGCTGTCCTGACGGACCAGGGGCTGCCTCGCGTGTCGCGAGTTGGTCAGGCGCCACGGCGATTGCGGGCAACTATGAGATTACGCTTACGGGCGCGTTCACAGCGCCAGCGCAATCTAATATTCCTCCCTGTCCACCCTTCGACGGTTGGGATGAATCGGATAACGGCGGCGGCGACGCCGGCGACTTGCCCGACAGCGCCCAACTCATTCAGAGCGATAGCGCCCAAGCGTGTCAGACTCCTGTGCAGCGCGTGCGTGGCGCTCTGGGCGCGGATGATGTGGACATGTATGTCATCTGCATCACAGACCCTGCGCAGTTCTCCGCCAGCACGGTGGGCACAACCGCATGGGACACCCAGCTCTGGCTCTTCAAATGCAACGGTCTGGGCGTGGTGCATAACGACGATAATCCCGACGCGACGACAGGCTTACAGTCCAAAATCGACAATCGCAACGGCTGTATCCAGCAGGCGGGCGTCTATCTGCTGGCGATTAGCCGTTATAATCGCGACCCGGTGGCGCAGGATGGACAGCCGCTCTGGAACCCCACGGGGGCAGGGCGCGGCGTGCGCTGTCCCGACGGAATCCGCGCCGACCGTCCCATCGCCGCTTGGGCAGGCGCGACCCTCGCGGCAGGACGCTATATCATCAGCCTTACAGGATCCTACTTCGTGAGCGAGAACGGCTGCTGCGTCACGGCGGGCGGCGATGTGAACTTGGACGGCTGCATTGACGACGCCGACCTGCTGGCGATTCTGTTCGCCTTCGGCAGCACGGGTACATTCCTACCCGAAGATGTCACCTGCGACGGCGTGGTGGACGACGCCGACCTGCTGACCGTGCTGTTCGCGTTCGGACAGGGCTGCTGAGCCACGGGATGTAGCTCCCCTCTCCCGAAAAGTCGGGAAGGGGAGCCACCTTACGATTCTCCCCAATTCCTGCCACTTCATTTCAGATTCAGTATCCTTTCTGGGCAACTTAACCAACTCTTAACAACCCCATAGGTTTAATCTCCACGCTCCCTATAGGAGCAGGAGGTTTGACTGAAATGAGAGGCTCTTTGATGACGCGCGCTTTGGTCGCGCTGAGTGCTTTGACGGTTACGCTCGGTCTCTCACAGGCGCAGCCTGTGCAACT
>NKPV01000095.1 GCA_002254605.1 Armatimonadetes bacterium JP3_11 | reverse complement strand
GTATTGTAGCTGGGCTTGTTCTAACCTCTGGCGTAGCGTTTGCAGGGGTATCCCGCGTTGTTGGGCATACTGATTGAAGAAATGCAGGGTTTCGGGGAACTGGAACTGAAAGTCGTAGAATTCCCGAACAAGTTGCGGAGCGATCTGTTCCATGAACTCAGCTACCTGGCAAAGCGCTGCGACACGCTCCGGCGTGATGCACAAAAACTGTTTGCGTAAAGCCAGTCCTTGCTCCGTGATTCGGAGCGTACTCCCGATAGTTTGCTGTGTACTCATAGGCAATTCCTCCTCTTACGGCTCGGTCAAGAGGCGTTTTTAGGAGTCTCGACCGAGGCTGTTAATTTTATTGGCTCTCTTGTGCGCAATTTTTAGGGGGTACCGAAAAAAAAAAAAGCATGACTTCGCCAGTTGTGTGGATTATGTAGGGGTGGAATCGTCATCTGCGGGCTTCTCAGGCAACTCGTCTAAGCGGTTCAAGCCAAAATAGTGGAGAAATTTGGGCGTGACGCCGTACAGGGTGGGCTTGCCGGGCGCGTCTTTGCGTCCGAGTTCCTGAATGAATCCGCGTTCCAGCAGTTGGCGCACGGTATGACTGCTATCGACACCGCGGAGGGCGTCGATCTGCGCCTGGGTGATGGGCTGCTCGTAGGCGATAATCGCGAGCGTCTCCAGCGCGGCTTTGGAGAGGCGTTTCTGGGGCGGATTCAAGAGCCGCGCGATATAGAACGCATACTCTGGCTTTGTGGCGAGCTGATAGCCACCCGCCAGCGCCACCAGCTGAATCGCACCGCGCTCTGCCAACTCCGATTGCAACGCGTGCAGTGCCGCCTCGACCGTCGCCGCTGGTTCGCCCGTCACCTCACAAAGGGTCTCCACGCTCAGCGGCGCGTCGGCAACGAACAGAAGCGCGTGGAGGATGGACTTCAAATCTGGCTCGGACATCGGGTCTTTGTTTACAGCGGGGTGGGCGTTTCTCCTGCTGGACTAAGGCGATTTTTGTGCCACCGCGGCGAGGCTCACCCCGAAGGGCAGGTTATGGCGCAGCAGGAACTGAGTCTCCTGATCCAGCAAGTAGACCAGGGCGCGATTCAACCAACGGGGGACGGGCACGACAGTGGCGGCGGGCTTGCCAGGACGCAGCCGGTCCAGCCACCGCGCGAGCGCAATCACAGGCAGCAGCACCCCCAGCGAGTAAGAGAGTTTGCGCACCTGAAAGCCCGCTTCGTGCAGACGCGCCTGCAACTCGCACGCGGTGTAGCGTCGGTAGTGCGCCAACGCCACATCGTGCTTGCTCCAGAGCCAGCGGTAGGCAGGCGTGCTGAGAATGAGGCAGCCGCCCGACTGGAGCACCCGATACAACTCCCGTAGCGCGGGGCGCTCGTCGGGCAGATGTTCCAGCACATCGAGGGCAAACGCAACTTGGAAGGTTTCGGATGCGAACGGCAACGCCTCGAGCCTTGCCTGCACGATGGGCAGTTCGCCCCGCTGGCGCGTAAGGCACAGCGCGGCGCGTTCGACATCCACGCCAACGGCGAACCCCTGTTTGCTTAACTCCGTAAGCAGCGCGCCCGTGCCACACCCTGCGTCCAGTACTCTTCTGACCTGAGGGGGCGCATAGGTTCGCATCAGCGCGAGCGCCAGCCGCCGACGCGCGACGAACCACCAGTAATCGCCCTCGCGCTGATACATCCGCTCATACTCTTGGGGCTGCATGCTATGCCTGTTGCTGTTCCGCTGCCAGCACGGTATTTTGGAGCAACATCGCAACGGTCATCGGTCCCACGCCGCCGGGCACGGGGGTGATGGCAGACGCCAAGCCCGCTGTGGAGGCGAAGTCCACATCGCCCACATCGCCCGTGCGTCCCTCAACGCGATTATAGCCAGCGTCGATCACAACCGCGCCGGGCTTAACCATCTCGCCGGTTATAAACTCCGGTTTGCCCACCGCCGCGACCAGAATATCCGCTTGGCGCGTGAAGGATGCCAAGTCGCGCGTGCGCGAGTGGCATAGAGTCACTGTCGCATTGCGGTTGAGCAGCATCAACGCCATCGGCTTACCCAAAATCACGCTGCGCCCCACCACCACCGCGTGTTTGCCCTCTATAGGGATGTCGTAGGCATCCAGCAGGGCAATGATGCCCAGCGGAGTGCATGCGCCGAAGGCGGGGTCGCCCGTGAGCAACGCGCCCAGTGAGGTGGGAGTGATGCCGTCCACATCCTTGCGCGGGTCTAAACGACGCAACAACGCCGACTCATCGAGGGGGGGCGGCACGGGATGTTGAATCAGCACCCCATGCACCTGCGGGTCGGCGTTCCATGCGTCTATCTGCGCCTCCAGCGTGGTTTGGGAGACACTTGCAGGATAGTGCTGCACGATGGAGCGAATACCGACCGACTCGCAGGCTTTTGCCTTCGTGCGCACATAGGTATGCGAGGCAGGGTCGTCGCCTACGAGCATTACCGCGAGGCAGGGAACGATTTCGCGCTGACGCAGTGCGGCGACGCGCGCTCTTAGGGTCTCGCGAATGTGCTGCGCGACCGCCTTGCCGTCCAGCAGGAGCGCGGTGGTTCCAGGCACAACGGTTCGAGGCAGGGACTCCATCAGCGGGATTATACCCCTACAGGTTCGCCAGCCGCTCGAAAATCCGTGCATAGCAGCGCACGAGCTTTTTAAGACTCTCGACACTGATGCGTTCGTCGGCTTGGTGCGCCTCTCCATCGCCTTCGAACGCCGCGCCAATCGCCACCAGGTTGGGCATCGTTCGGGCGTAGGTACCGCCCCCCATTGTGGTGGGCTGCGTCTCATAGTCGCCTGTCTCTTCGCGATACACCTGAAGGATCGCCTGCAGGAACGGGGTATCGGGCGGGATGTAGAGCGGCGGCGTGTGGCGCACATCGCTCAAGGTGAAGCCAGTGGCTTCCAGTGTCGGCTGCAAGCGTTCCTTGAGGGCGTCCAGCGACCAAGTCACGGGATAACGGATATTGAACACACACAGCACGCGCTTGCCGTCGTACTCGAAAACGCCCAGGTTGCAGGTCAGTGTGCCCGATGCGTCATCGGCGTGGTTGATTCCCAGCGCGGCGCCATCCAGCGACTTCGACCATTCCAGCACGGTGTGGAGCCATTGCTCATTATCGGGCAAGTTCAGCGGTTCGAGGGCTTCCAGCAGGCGCGTGACGGCGTTGATTCCCGCTTCGGGGTGGCTGCCGTGCGCCGATTTGCCGCGCGCGACTGCCCGCCAGCCCGCAGGGTCCGCGTGCCATTCTACGCCCTCGATGGCGGTGGTGGGCTGGAGGGGCATGTTCAACAACGCTTCGGCACGGTCGGGAACCATGTTGTGGCGTTCGCCTCCTCTCGCCCATACGACGCGCACCCCGTCGGTCGGCTCCACCGCTTTTTCCAAGTAGAGGTTCGCAATTCCCTTCTCGCCATAGATGAAGGGCCACCCCGCGTCGGGGCTTACACCCCATACGGGTCGCTCAGGTTCTGTTTCCATATAGTGGCGCATGCACTCCCAGCGGCTCTCTTCATCGCAGCCGATAATCAGTCGGATACGCCGCTTGAGGGGGACGCCCAGTTCCTTGAGCGCGCGCACGGCATAGAGGCTTGCCAAAGTCGCGCCCTTGTTGTCGGTGGCGCCCCGTGCGTAGATGTAGCCATCGTGAATCTCCGCGCCGAAGGGGGGATAAGTCCAGTCGTTGCCTGCGGGGACGACATCGATATGGCTCAGCGAAGCCACCATCTCAGCCCCGTCGCCGACAGTCATATCGCAGGCGTAGCCATCAAAATCGCGCGGGCTGAGACCGAACCGCTGCCCCATTTCTAAGGTAACATCCAACGCCTCGCGGACGCCTTTGCCGAACGGCGCGTTGGGCGCACGCTCGGCATCGTTGCGCACACTCGGCGCACGCAACAACGCCTGAAAATCGTGTATCATCTCGTCGGTGTGGGTTTCAATCCATTCGATTAGCGCTTCACGGTTCATAACAGGCAACTGATTCGCGTCTACGGTGTGGGTTCCTGCACGGGACACATGGTCTCATGGACGGAAGGGGCGTTGCGGGAACATCTCTGCAGTTTCGTCACGCCACAACCCGGTCGCGCCCTGTCTGCTTCGCCTGATACAATAGGGCATCCGTGCGGCGGAACCAGGCATCCGCCTCCTCGTTGGGCTGCAGTTCGCTTACCCCAATTGAAACGGTCATCCGAATTGGTTCCCCATGGGGCACGGGCAATGGGCTGCGTCGGATTTGCTCGGCTAACTGGTGGGCGATTTTTTGGGCGTCGCGGAGCGTGGTCTCGCGCATAATCACCACGAACTCCTCGCCGCCGTAGCGCGCGGCAAAGTCGCTTTTGCGCTTACAGACGCGCACGATGTGTTCGGCGACATGCTTGAGCGCCTCGTCCCCTGTCGCATGTCCGAAGGTGTCGTTGAGATGCTTGAAATGGTCAATATCCAACAGCATCATCGTCGCGGGGTAGTTGAAAATTCGGTTCAACCCGACCGTATGGTGCAGGCACTCTTCGAAGGCGCGACGGTTGTAAAGTCCCGTGAGTGGGTCGGTTGTGCTTTCGCGACGCGCTTGCGCCAACTCACGCATCAGGTGATGAAGCTGTCCCTGAAGTTGCTGCAGGGTCTGTCGGTGGCGTTGCTCGCGCTGTTCGAGAACCTGAGTGATGGACTGCAGTGTGTGTCGTAAGGTGTGGATATCGAGGGCTTCGGGGCGTTGGGTTTGCAGGCTTAGCTTTTGAATCTGCTGGCGCAGGGAGGCGTCCTCGTCGCTTTCCTCCTGGGCGATTTTGGCAATGGCTCCCAGCAGGTTCCAGACCAAATCGCGCAGGTCGTTCAGATGTCCCTCCACGAACTGCTGCTCATCGCGTCGTTGTTGTTGCACAAAGGGGACTATTTCCGTGAGTTCACCCGTTTCAGCGCGTTGGCTCAGTTGCAGGAACGCGTTGCGTGTCTCGGTGCGGGTGCGCCGGTGCGTTTCGAAAGCGTATTCTCCGAGAAGCGTGAGTAGGGTCGCCAAAAGCGCACGCTCGTAGGGCGTTTCGCCTTCCGTAGTGGAGCGCCAAAGCCACGACCAGAACCTATTCACGGGATGTATTATCGGCAGGGATACGGAAAATTGTTGCGCGTTGCTACGAATTAGGGCTTGTTGGCGGGGACGCCAACGCTACGACTGGCTTCGTGGAGTCGGTGCCCCCACCAACGGATGCGTAAGCCTCAACTACGCCTTGTGAATGCAGTGCCCAGCGGCGTCGTGGAAGGCTTCCATCAACGCCTCCACCAGCGTCGGGTGGGGATGGATTGTGTCCACCAGTTCGTCTAAGGTGGCTTCGAGTTTAATCGCCAGCACAGCTTCCTGCAGGAGGTCGCTGGCATGCTCGCAGCAGATATGCACGCCCAGAATCTGCCCGTATTTGGCATCGGCGACGACCTTGACCAGCCCTTCTTTGATGCCTGCGGCCATGGCGCGTCCCAGAATACGCGGCGGGAACTTTCCGATTCTGAGTTCGTAGCCCTGTTCGCGTGCCTGTTTTTCGGTTAAACCGACTCCCGCCACTTCGGGCACGGTGTAGACCACATTCGGCACGGCGCGGTAGTCCATCGCGCGGTTCGCCCCGAAGCAGTTCTCAGCGGCGACGATGCCCTGAGCGCTCGCCACATGCGCCAGCGGGGCGATTCCCGTGATGTCGCCAATCGCGTAGATGTGCGGGATATTCGTGCGCATATACTCGTCCACCGCGATGTACCGCTTGTTCATCTGAATGCCGACGGTCTCCAGCCCGATGCCGTCCACATTCGGCTTGCGCCCCACGCCAATCAGCACCACCTGCACATCGAACTGCTGCATGCCTTTAGGGGTCTCTACATAGCAGCGCCAGCGGTCGCCCACACGCTCGGCAGATTTGAGCGTGCTGCCCGTGATGAATTGCACACCCTGCCTTGAAAGGGCGCGCTCGGCTTCTTTCGCGACCTCCTCATCGAAAGTGGGCAGAATCTGCGGCATCATCTCGACCACCGTGACATGGCTCCCCAGCGCGTTGAACACAAAGCTGAACTCCACGCCCACCGCACCTGCGCCCAAGATGAGCATGCTATCGGGCACGAAAGGCGCGTTCACCGCATCGTCGCTGGTCCATACATTTTCGCCTTCCAGCCCTGGAATATTGATTTTCATCACGCTGGAGCCAGTAGCGAGGATGATGTGCTTGCCGCGTACGATGTCTTTGCTGCCGTCGGCTTTGGTGACTTCGATCGTGTGGGGGTCAATCAACTTGCCCGTGCCTTCCACGCTCTGCACACCGTTCTTTTTGAACAGCATGCCGATGCCCGCGCGCAGAGTTTGCACAATCTTGTCCTTGCGGGCTTGCATCTGGCTGAAATCATAATCCACAGCGCCTTCGATGAGGATGCCCATCTCCTTGGCGTGCAGTACCTGCTGATAGCGTTCGGCATGGGCAATCATTGCTTTGCTGGGAATGCAACCCCAGTTCAGACAGGTTCCGCCTAAATACTCGCGTTCAATACAGATGACGCTACCGCCGTGTTCCTTCGCCAGTTGCCCGGCGCGGATTGCCGCGACATAGCCGCCCGGTCCCGCGCCCAACACAACGACATCTGCTTCGTAACTTGCCATAGATAGCCTCCTCAATACGCAGAAAGTATACCTATTGCCGTATCTCGAGCCGTCGGAACGCCATAGGGCGCGCGCCGAAGGGGATCGATTCAAAGCCGCAGCACGGGTCTCCCGCCTTCCAGCCACAGGGGGATCGTCCGCAGGTTCACAGCGCCCCGCTTATTGAGTTCCGCCTCTACCAGCACCGCCTGACGACTCAGCGTGGAACGGGGTGTGTGGATGAAGTTGCCCACGCTGTAAAACACTTGCGTTTTGCCGACCTGGGCGTAGCCCTGCACCACATGGGGATGATGCCCCACAATCAAGTCTACGCCTGCGTTCGCGAGGGTTCGCGCGATTCGGGTCTGCTTGGCGTTCGGTTGGGTTTTGCCCTCGTCGCCCCAGTGGGGGATCGCAATCAGTACATCGGCGTTGTCTCGCGCTACGGGGAGTACAGGCAGGATGTCGCTTAGGGTAGCCACGCCGGGCGTTTGGTCGCCTGCGGGGAAGTCTCGGGGAACGACCGCCGTGAAGGAGAGCAGGGCGACTCGGATACCCCCAAAATCCACATACACGGGCTGCGCCACCGTTTGTCGGCTTACCCCCGCGCCTGCCCACCACACGCCCGCACGCCACAGATGCTCCATCGTATCCAGCAGCGCGACCTTGCCGTAGTCCATCGAATGGTTGTTGCCCAGCGAGACCATCGAGACGCCCGCCAGGCGCAAATACGGCGCCAGTTCTGGCGGAGCGCGGAAGGTGTACTCTTTCTCCAGCGGCGCACCGCGCGTGCTGATACAGCCTTCCATATTGAGAACCGTCCAGTCGGCGTTGCGCAGTATCGGTGCGACCTTCTCAAACAGGTAGCCGATACCGTGTGCTTGGGCTATCTGGCGCACGCCATTGCCGAAAATAATATCGCCACCGATGAGGATGCGCACTCCCCGCCCCATTTAGCCCTCCAACACCTTCAGATACTGCTCCACGATACGGTTCTCCTCGAACTGCTGGAGCCATTCAGGGGGCGCGGTTGGAATCCTGCCCTCCAAGCCTTGCCGAATCGCTTCTGCAAGTGCGTCCACATCGCCCACAGGAACCAGCAAGCCGTACTTGCCCCCGTCTAAAATCTCGCGTGGACCGCTGGGGCAGTCAGTCGCCGCCACAGGGCAGCCGCACGCCATCGCTTGGATGAGCGCGTTGGGCAGTCCCTCGTAGCGAGAACTCAGCACAAACACGGCTGCGCGACGCATATATTTGAACGGGTTCGGTTCGTAGCCGGGCATCTGCACGCGCTCGGCGATGCTCAGTTGATTCGCCAGTCGCTCCAACGCGGTGCGCTCCTCGCCTTCGCCCAGAATCAAGAGGTTGGACGGCGCCGACGCTTGAGCAAATGCGCGAAGCAGCGTCGCAAAATCTTTTTGGGGGATCAGTCGCCCGACTGCCAGCACCACTGGCGGCGTGCCCTGCTGGAACCACGCATGCTCCACAGGTTCCTCGCGCAAGCGCCGCAGCGCCTCCGTAATCACGGGATTGTAAATACACGGCACACGCGAAGGGGGCAGGCGCGTCAGGTGTAGCAAATCGGCTTGAACTCCCCGTGAAACGGCGACAATCGCATCCGCCTGACGATAGATTCG
>NKPV01000249.1 GCA_002254605.1 Armatimonadetes bacterium JP3_11 | reverse complement strand
CCGCATCGGCTAACGGAAACGCAGCGCCACCAAGACGTTCCAACGCCTGACGCGCCGCGTCACTCCACTCTGCGTGAACACGCAAAGCGGGCACGGCAGCGGCATCCCCAATCGCACCCAACGCCTCACACGCCACAGAACGTGTCTTCCTATCCCCATCCTCCAACGCCTGGATGAGGGCGGGCACGGCAGAGGCATCCCCAATCGCACCTAACGCCTCACACGCCGCAGAACGCACATCCTTATCCCCATCCCCCAACGCTTGCACCAAAGCGGGCACGGCAGGCGAACCTACTTCCGATAACGCCTTCGCAACCGCGCGTCGCAAGGCGTCCCCCCGTTCCCGCACATACGCACTGCAGGGCGACATCAGCGCGAACGCTCGCCCCAGCAACGCGCTGCAGGGGTTCTCTACCACCTCCCAGCGTTCCCAGTCGTGAACCCGCAGGCGGACGGGATGCTCGCTCCCCTCTACACACGGAACGGTAACCTCAATCTCCACGCTCGGCGTTTGCATAGCCACCTCCTATCGCAGGATAGGGATTTCAATCACATCGCGCTTGCGCCACGGGGGCGAAGGGGGCTTGGGTGGTGCGTCGTCGCCGTAGCGCCAAATGCCCCAGATGATGAGGGGTTCGCCGTGCTTGGGCGGCGTTTCAGGAAACGGTGTGTAGCCATCGGTCAGCACCAAGATGGCATCGGGTTCGGGTTTGAGGCGCTTCGCGGTTTCAATCCCGACCCGCATATCGGTGCCACCCCCGCCCCGCAGGTGGTGTCGCGCCATTTCCCAATCGCGTCGGGCGTGTATGCGGACGGCGTCGTAGGTTCGTGCATCGCACGGGATGACGGTGATCTGGGTGCGCACTTGCTCCAGCACCGCGCGTACCTCCGCCATCGCTTGGCTCAGTTCCGCGTCGCTGATGGAGCCCGAGGTGTCCACCACGACGGCGATACGCGGACGGTATTCGCCGTGCAACGCGGGCATAAGAAATGGGTCGTAGAGGGCGGCACGGCGGTTCATGCGACGGAAGCTGTAGTCCAGTCGCTGTCCGAACCCGTCGTTGATGGCGCCGCGTAGCACACGCTTGAGTTGCTCTCGCCAGTTCACGCGGGGCTTGAGCGTCTCTTCCGCCCAGCGTAGCATTTGCGCGGGCACCGTACCACGATTTTTGTGCGCTTCCAAGATTCGCCTGGCGACTTCCTCCTTCAACGCCTGACGGTCGAAATCGCTGAGCGTTTGTGCTTGAGGGCTGTCGGGGGGCAACTCCCACGCACGGGGCTGTCCGTGGACGCCACTGCCCTCATCCCAGTAGGTCGGCGCTGCCTGCGTGCCGTTTGCTGTGGACTGCCCATTCTGAGACGCTTGCCCCGGCTGAGTCTGCTGCTGGAGTTGTCGGTAGTACCACTCCGCCACTTGACCCACAGGGAGTTGGAACTGCTGGGGGGTAGAACTGGGGAATTCCTCTCCAAAGTCGGG
>NKPV01000235.1 GCA_002254605.1 Armatimonadetes bacterium JP3_11 | reverse complement strand
GGCGTATGGGTACGAATACATCCCCGCGACAGGTTTGTATCATGTCGGCGCACGGGAGTATGACCCGCGCACAGGCAGGTGGTTGCAGAGAGACCCGATAGACGCGGCTTCAGGCGACCCGAACCTGTATCGCTACTGCCTCAACGACCCCGTGAATCTGGTAGACCCCTCTGGCTTAGACTTTTGGGAAGATCTCAAACGCTGGTATATGGGCGGAATGGGCGGGCTGAGCCAGTGGGTCGACCAGAACTTGATGTTCGGTTTGACGGAGCGGTTCGGTACGACGGCAGGGCGTTATGATTGCGGACAGGCGTCGGGATGGCAGCTGGCGTGGGATGCGACTTTGTGGGGCGGCGCCTTACTGCTGGCAGGGTTTTCCGCGGTGGTTCCAGGGGATGAGGTAGTGCTTGGAGGTGCTGCTACGGTAAAAACAGCGGCTTCCCAAGGGGTGCGCAGCACGGTTCGTGGGCGCTCGGCAGCATCGGCTCAGCGGGCAAGACAGTTAGGGAGGGCAGGCGAACAGAAGGCAGGGATTACGGGACCGAAGAAAAGCATTGGTCAAGGACCTGTGACGGGGAAAATGCGCTTTCCTGACAAGGTTGACGATATTACACACACACTTACAGAGGTCAAAAATGTCCGCGAGCTGCGATACACCAAACAGCTTCAAGACTATTTAAAGTGGTGCGAGAACTATAACTACACCTTTGTACTCATTACACGACGCAATACGGTCTTGGATAAACGACTGCAAGACCTCATCCGACAGGGTAAAATCATCCACAAGCCAATCTTGTAATCAGGAGGGATGAACCATGGACTTACAAAATGAGGCGCTCCTTGAGAATGTGTTGGAGCTGGCGCACAACGAAAGTCTTGCCCAGCAGGAGGCTGACCGTATCAATCGGGTGTTGGAGCGGTTCCCCGTGGTGCAAGAGATTGTTCGGCATGAAACCGAAGCACGCGCGCTCTGGCAAACAGAACCAGTCTCGCCTATAGATGCTCTTTGCAACACGCCCCTTTCCTATCCTGAGGTCATTCCGACCCTTGTTGCGCTCCTCCCTCAGGTCAAGCATCCGCGAGTGAAAAAAGCGATTGTGCGGGCTTTGACGGTGAAGGAAGCACAGGGGATTGCCAACTCGGTGTTGATAGAACAGCTCAAGCAGGTGCCGTGGAACGCAGAACTGGCGCGGGAGTTCCAAACCCTTCAAGCCATTAGCCGTGATCTAGGCGGTTTTGACGAACTGCCCGTGGAGATGCAGCGTCGCATCCGCACGCTGGCGCCGTGGGAGAGTTTGCTTTACGCTTTTGGGAATGCGATTGCGTATCTGGCGCAGCGGGAAGACCTGCCCCACCTGTTGGAGATTGTGCGCGACCCACGCTACGGTTCGGCTCGTATTGAGATTGTTCGCGCAGTGGTTCGCTTTCGTCCTGAAGGGCTGCGCGAGTTGTTGTTAGGGTTGCTGCAGGATTTTGACGATGGGGTAGCGTTAGAGGCGGCGCGTGGGTTGGCGCGTTTGAAGGTGCGCGAGGCGCGGGAAGCGATATTGGCGCGGTTTGCGGAGCGGATGGCGAAGCGGGGTCAAGGCGAGTTTCGCAAGATGGTGGAGAAGGTGGTGGCGCGTTTGGAGCGGTAATCGAACGCTCAAGCGGAGACCACGCGCCAGCCGTTTCGGTGGAACGGGGCGTATGGGTACGAATACATCCCCGCGACAGGTTTGTATCATGTCGGCGCACGGGAGTATGACCCGCGCACAGGCAGGTGGTTGCAGAGAGACCCGAT
>NKPV01000053.1 GCA_002254605.1 Armatimonadetes bacterium JP3_11 | reverse complement strand
GTTTGAAGTCGCGCTCAAACAACAACAGCTCCAACAGACCGCCGACGATTTGACCGCGCTGCGCAGGTTGATGGAACAGTCCAGTGAACTGCGTACCTTCTTTTACAGCCCCCTCATCCCGCGCGACCGCAAAATCGCCCGCCTGCGCGAAGCGCTCAGCACACAGGTTCAACTTCACATCTTACGCCTACTGGAACTGCTGGTCGAAAAGCGGCGCGAAAAGTTCTTGGTAGCCGTCTGCGACGAGTTCCAACGCCTTCAGGAGGCGCATCAAGGCGTGGTGCGTGCGACCATCGTGTCGGCGGTTCCACTCACGGCTGACGAACAGAACGCCCTCGTGCAGAAACTGGAGCAAAGCACTGGCAAACGTATCATCCCCACTTTTGAGGTACAACCTGAACTCATCGGCGGCGTGCGCGTGCAGATGGGCGACTACCAGATTGACGGAACCCTGCGCGGGGCGTTAGACCGCCTGCGCGACCACATCATGCTGGAAATTGAGCGGCGCGGAGCGCGCGTCGCCACCACAGAATAAAGCGAGGTGCGATTATGGCTATCCGACCTGAGGAGATCACGAGTATCTTAGCGAAGGAAATAGAGACCGCCGACGGCAAGCCCGTCGCGGAAAGCGTCGGTACGATTTTGCAAGTGGGCGACGGCATTGCGCGCGTGTACGGGTTGCCCGACGCACAGATGGGCGAACTGCTGGAGTTCCCCCACGAAGTGATGGGCATGGTACTGAACCTCGAAGAGGACAGCATCGGCGTGATTGTACTGGGTTCCGACGAGGAACTCAAAGAGGGCGACCCCGTCAAGCGCACGGGACGCATCGCGGAAGTGCCCGTCGGCAAAGGGCTGCTGGGGCGTGTGGTGGACGCCCTCGGACGACCGCTGGACGGTAAGGGTCCCATCGTCGCCGATGAGTACCGCCGTATCGATGTGATTGCTCCCGGCGTCATCACCCGTCAGCCCGTCAAACAGCCCCTCCAAACAGGCATTAAAGCGATCGACGCGATGATCCCCATCGGACGCGGACAACGCGAGCTGATTATCGGAGACCGCTCCACGGGCAAAACCGCGATTATTCTCGATACCATCATCAACCAGAAATACACCCACGAATCGCCCGAAGAGAGACCCGTCTACTGTATCTATGTCGCCGTCGGGCAGAAGATGGCGGCAGTGGCGCGCTTTGTGGACACTCTGGAACGCTACGGCGCGATGCAGTATACCACTGTGGTCGTGGCGTCCGCCAGCGACCCGAACAGTTTGCAATACATCGCCCCGTACGCGGGCTGCGCGATGGGCGAATACTTCCGCGACAACGGCATGGACGCGCTGGTGGTGTACGATGACCTATCCAAGCACGCGCAGGCGTACCGCGCAGTGTCGCTGCTGCTGCGGCGTCCACCAGGGCGCGAGGCATACCCCGGCGATGTGTTCTATCTCCACTCGCGTCTGCTGGAGCGCGCCGCGAAAATGTCCGACGAGTACGGCGGCGGCTCGCTCACAGCGCTGCCGATTATCGAAACGCAGGCGGGCGATGTGTCGGCGTACATCCCCACGAACGTAATCTCTATCACCGACGGACAGATCTACCTCGAGCCGAGCCTGTTCTACGCAGGTATCCGCCCCGCGATCAATGTGGGTATCTCGGTGAGCCGCGTGGGAGGCGACGCGCAGATTCGCGCCATGAAACAGGTCGCCGGACGCTTGCGTCTGGATATGGCGCAGTTCCGCGAGGTGCAAGCGTTCGCGCAGTTCGCCTCCGACTTAGACCGCGCCACCCAGCTCCAGCTCGCGCGGGGCTTGCGACTACAAGAACTGCTGAAGCAGCCCCAGTTCATGCCAATGCCCGTGGAAGAGCAGGTGATGATTATCTTCGCGGGCACGCAGGGCTACCTGGACGACATCCCCGTCGAGAAGGTGCGCGCGTTCGAAGAAGGCTTCCACCCCTACATGCGCGAGAAGTACCCCGAACTCGGCGAGAAAATCCGACGCGAGAAGAAACTCGACGAAGACACCGAGCGCACGCTGCGCACGGCGATTGAAGAGTATAAAGCGAAGTTCGTGAAGGAGCAGGGCATCGCATGAGAACATTACGAGGGATGCGCGCCCGGATACGCGCCGCGAAGAGTATCCAGCAAATCACGCGGGCGATGAAGTTGGTCTCGGCAGCGCGCTTGCGACGGGCGCAAGACCGTGTGCTGGCGGCGCGACCCTACGCCCAACGCATGCACGATGTGCTGCAGGAACTCGGACGCGCAGGCGAACTGCCCGACCATCCGCTGCTGCAAAAACGCGAGCCACGCACCTACGGCTTTGTGCTGGCAACCTCCGACCGCGGGCTGTGTGGCTCCTACAACATGAACCTCATCCGCACCCTCCAAAACGCCATGCGCGATAGGGGGCTGCGCCCAGAACAGGTGAAACTGCTCTGCATCGGGCGACGAGGCTACCAGTTCTTCAGCAAGCGCGGCTACGAGATTGCGTTCTATCGCTCGATGCCCACGGCAGGCGCAGGATTGGAAGACGCCCGTGCAGTCGCCGACGCCGTCCAAGAGATGTTCATCAACGGCACCGTCGACCGCGTAGACCTCATCTATTCGCAGTTTATTAATCCCGTGACGCAGCGCCCCACCGTGCTGCCCCTGCTGCCTATTGAGCCGCCCTCGGGCGACGAAGATGGCAAAACCTACGACTTCGTGTTCGAACCCTCGGCGGAGGCGCTGTTGCAACGCCTCTTGCCGCGCTACCTACTGACAGAGGTGCTGCAGGCGCTGCTGGAAGCCAGCGCGAGCGAACACGGGGCGCGTATGACCGCCATGTCGATGGCAAGCGACAACGCAGGCAAAATGATTCAGGAACTCACGCTCACCATGAACCGCCTGCGCCAGGCAGCGATCACCAAAGAAATCGCCGAAGTGGTCGGCGGCGCAGAGGCGTTGAAGGGCTAATCCCCCCGACTGCGGGACAACCCGAAACGCCCCCTGCGCCCCTACCCCCTCAAACAGGTCGCTATCAGGTATAAATTACCCCGATGAGCCATTTCGAAGGCAACCTGAACGCGCAGGGCTTACGCTTCGCGATTATCGTGAGCCGCTATAATGAGCTGATTACCGACCGCCTGAAGGAGGGAGCCGTCCAAACCCTCCTGCGACATGGCGCAGACCCCAACGCCATCGATATCTACACGGTTCCTGGCAGTTGGGAAATCCCCGTGGTGGCGCGGGAGTGTGCCCACTCCAACGAATACGATGCAATCATCTGCCTCGGCGCCGTGCTTCAAGGCGAAACCAGCCACGCCCAGCACATCAGCAGCGCGGTCTGCTCCGCGCTGATGCACCTGATGCTCGAAACGGGCAAACCCATCGCACTGGGCATCCTGACCGACGCCACTTTTGAACAAGGACTGGCGCGAGCAGGCGGTAAAATGGGCAACAAAGGCAGCGAAGCCGCCCTCAGCGCTATCGAAATGGCAACTCTGATGCACCGTACAGGAGAAGCACTATGAGAGCAGAATCGTTGGCGTTTCTGAAGGCTATTGTGAACGCACCGTCCCCCTCGGGCTATGAGCAACGCGCAGCGGAAGTCTACCGCGCCTACACTCGCGAGTTCGCCGACCGCGTCTATACCGATGTGATGGGTAACACCATCGCCGTCCTCAACGAGCACGGCGCACCGCGCGTGATGTTCGCAGGACATATGGACGAAATCGGATTCATCGTGAAGTATATCTCTGAGGAAGGTTTCCTCTACTTCGGTCCGATTGGCGGCCATGACCCCGTGATCCCCGTCGGGCAGCGCGTGCTGGTACATACCAAACAGGGGTCCATCCCCGGCGTCATCGGCAAAAAGCCCATCCACCTGCTCGATGACGACGAGCGCGGAAAAGCCCCCAAACTGCACGACCTCTGGATCGACATCGGCGCGAAGGACAAGGAAGACGCCCAATCCAAAGTACGCATTGGCGACCCGGTGACCTTCGCTGTGGAGTTCCAAGAACTGCAAAACGGCTTCGCCGCCGCACGCGGGTTCGACAATAAGATGGGTTCCTTCATCGTGGCGGAGGCGTTGCGCCTGCTCTCGGAAGACCGTCCGACCGCCGCGGTGTACGCCGTTGCTACTGTCCAAGAGGAGATCGGTTTGCGGGGCGCACGCACCAGTGCGTACGGCGTCGACGCGCCCGTCGGCATCGCCGTCGATGTCACGCACGCCTCCGACTATCCTTCGGTAGACAAGCGCCGCGTGGGCGAACTGCGCCCCGGCAAAGGACCTGTAATTTGTCGCGGCGCGAACATCAACCCCCGTGTGTTCGAAATGCTGGTGGAAGCTGCCGAAGCGGAAGGGATCCCCTACCAGCTGGAGGCGGCAGGCGGCGGTACAGGCACCGACGCCAACGCGATGCAACTCAACAAAGCGGGCATGGCAACCGGCTTGGTCTCGGTACCGCTGCGCTACATGCACACCCCATGCGAGCTGCTCCACTTAGACGATGTGGAGAACGCCGCACGCCTCTTGGCAGCCTTCACACGACGCGTGAACCCCGACACGAACTTCATTCCCTAAATGGGCTTTGGGGGCGATGCTGACAGGCGTCGCTCCCGAAATCCAATCTACTCTGCAACATACCGGTTTGAAACGAGCCAGCAATAGCACCTATGTGCCCCGTCCCTTACCCTGCAGGTCTCACGGCGATTCAGAAGCATACGGGATAAGCAGCGACACGCGGCGGTTGGAGTAGTGAAACGGGTCTTGGGGGTTGCGCAGGCGGGTATCGGCGTAGCCGCGCACCTCCGCCACCTGCCCTTTCCAAAGCCCACTCGCTTCCAACACACGCCGCGCCGCGTTCGCACGGTCGGTCGATAACTCCCAGTTGGAATAGCCCGCGCCCGCGCGATACGGCTGTGCGTCTGTATGCCCTTCCACAATTACCCGATTGTCTAGCTTGCCCACTTTTTGGGCGATAATCTCAAGCAAGCGTCGTGCAGCAGGCGTCACCGCCGCGCTCCCCGTCTGGAAAAACACTGGCTCCTTGCCCTCCAGTAGCTCAATCCGCAACCCCTCCTTGACAAACTCGATCTTCACATACTCTTTAAGACGCGACAGTTCAGGGATATTGGAGAGCGCGGTCTCTACATACTTCTTGAACTCTTCCAGCTCCTTGCGTTCGGTCTGACGGTCTTTTTTGAGGACGGTTTTACCGTCCTTTGCGGCGCGAGGCATATGGGGCGTATTTTTGCCGCCTGGGGGCATGGAGTCGTTGATGGTGAAGACCGCCTCGCTTTTGGCGCGTACGGCTTGCATAAAGCCGACGGGGTCGCGAAAGTAGGCGGCAATCGCCGCGCGTGTTTTGGCGTCCATACCGATGAGCCACATCACCATGAAGAACGCCATCATCGCCGTCACGAAGTCGGCATAGGCGACCTTCCACGCGCCGCCGTGGTGTCCGTGCCCGGCGTTCTTCTTTTTGACGATTCGAATCTCGCCGCCACCCTCTTTTGCCATCGGTCGCCTCCGCTAAGCCGCTTGCGCCGTGCTACCGCCGCCTTTGACTGCCTCTTCCATCTCTTGGAAGCCCGGACGCACATGCGGTTCAATACTGCGTCGCGCAAACTCAATACAGGTGAGCGGCGCATCCCCACGCGCAAATGCAATCAACGCTTGACGAATGCACTGATAATATTGCGCTTCCGCATGGGCACTATGTTCTAACGCGGCGGCGAGCGGCTGAAACACGCCATACGCCAACAACACGCCGAGAAAAGTACCCACCAGCGCGGCGGCGACTTTGTGCCCGATGGTTTCGGGTCCCTGATCCAAATACCCCATCGTAATCACGACGCCTAACACCGCCGCGACAATCCCAAAGCCCGGCATCGCATCGCCGATTTTACTTAGCGCATGCGAGGGACGCATCACCTCTTCGTGATGCTTTTCAAGGTCGGTCTCGGTCAACTCCGCCAGCTCAAACGCGCCCACCGCACCTGTGAGCACCACCTTCATCGTGTCGCATAGAAAGTCCAACGCGTGGTGATTGCTTAGCAAAAACGGATACTGCTGGAACAGCGAGCTTTCTTGAGGGCGCTCCACATGCTGTTCCAAAGCCAGCAACCCCTCTTTTCGCGCGAGAGAAAACAAAGCGAACAGGGCTTGGAGCAGTTCCAGAAAGGTTTCTTTTTTACTGTAGGGACTGCCCTTGAGTAGCCCCAGCACGCCTTTGATAATTTGCGAGATAACACTGGGCGGATTCGACGCCACCAGCGCGCCTATGCCCGCGCCGCCGATGATGACGAACTCGGAAATCTGGATGAGCGCAGCGATCTTGCCTCCGTGCATGATAAAACCGCCGAACACCGCACCAAATACAATAATGAACCCAACAATCGTCGTCATGCCGCCCGATACGCCTCCACCGAGGGTTATTCCATACCGGGGCGCATTCTCTCAAGCAGAAAGCGCACTTTAGCGACTCATCCTGCCCTACCGCCGCGCCATTCGGCATAGGTTCTCACCGCGATAGCCATCTTCTCGGCATAGGTAGTGCGTGCGCGATGACGGAACACATCATAGCGATTGCGCTCAATTGCGTTGAGAATGCGTGCATACAAACGCCCCCCCAACAGCACAGGATACTGCACTCTACGAGGGAGCAAACCGATCCCCTGTTCCGCTTGGGCATAGAGGGCACGACAGCGATCGATCTGGAACTGCATCAACCGACGCCAGCGCTCATCGACAACACCCTGAGCGATCTGCCTCTCGCGAATGCCGAATCGTGCCAGCTCATCTTGGGGCAAGTAGACCCGCCCGCGCTGCCAATCTTCCCCCACATCTCGCAGAAAGTTGGTCAGTTGCATCGCCAGCCCCATCGTCGCCGCGTAGTGCAATGCCTTAGGCGCGGTCGCGCCCAGAATATAACACATCATGATTCCCACTACCGACGCGCTGCCCCAAGTGTAGGTCTGCAACTCCTCAAAATTGGCGTAGCGGGCGCGCTCCAAGTCCATCCGCATCGCATCCAGAAACTCCAGCGGGTAGCGCAAGGGGATTTTATAGCGACGCACGACATCCGCAAACGCACGGAGCGAGGGCAACTCCACACGCTCACCACACACGGCGCGGATGAGGTCACGCTCGTAAGAGTCTAACTGTGCTCTCACCCACGCCCCCATCTCCACACGCGAGAGGGAGGAAGCAACTGCAAGATTTTCGTCAGGGCAGTCCACCCACTGATCAGGATAGCGCACGAATCCGTACAGGGCATACACGGCGCGGCGGATCTCGGGCGGAAAAAAGCGCGTGGCGAAATAGTAGCTCACACCATACGCCCGCTGCACCGACTGGCAGTGGGCGTAGTCGCGTTCTAAATCCGCATCCGCTCGCGAGCCACTCGGCAGTATCATGCGCATCGGCATACAGGATACCTGAAGGGGCGATAATGAGGCGCACGCAGGTTCTGCCAGCATCCGCGCGCGCTGCTCAAAACCGCTCACTCACGGAAAGACGCCCCCTGAGCAGCACTCGATACCCCTGCGCCACGATTTCCGGTTCCGCGACCGCGCCACGCGCATCGGCTCGCAACACCGCCAATTCCGCCTGTAGCGTCTCTGCCGCGGCACAGAGCCACGATTCCGTGTCCTTCAAGTCACCTTGCAACGGCGCGCCCACCCCCAAATAGGCGCGTGGGTACTGATGATAACTTGGCTCGATGTAAATCGCCATCGGCAGCACCTGCACCTCGGAAACCTGACACGCCAGCCAGTGAAGCGAGCGCTGAAACGGCAAGATTCGCTCCGTGTCGCCGTGCAACTTGCCTTCGGGGAACAGCAACAGCGCCGTCTGGGGCGAGTGCAACGCCTCCAGCGTGCGTCGCACCGTACGCGCCCGTGTGATTGCGTTATCCGCAGGAAACGGCATCGCGCCAACCGCTCCAAACGGCGGAAACCGACGATATGCCTCCATCCACACAACGATGCTTCGTCCCCAAGAGCGCAGCAGCCAATACGCCAGATAGCCGTCCCACCAGTAGTGATGATTGGCATACAGAATGAGCGGTCTTTGCTCATCGGGGAGCGCACCGCGCGCATACACGGCTCGAAAATGTCCGCGCAAACTCCGCGCAATCAACCAGTCCACAAATCGCCGCTGCAACCCTATCGTAATGCCCGATAGACCCGCCCTTTCCATACGATCGCGCCTCGCCGATACCACACCACTGACCGTCCCAGCGTGAGCAAGCCCAACGCCACACTCCCCGCATAGAGCCATCCCAACCGAAACGGCAACCCCACCACCCGCGCCGACAGCCCGAAAATCACCCCAGCCAAGCCGATTGCAAGGGTCGCCAGCCCGCGCTGCGTCGGCATCCACAACGCTGCCAGTGGATAAAGATACACCATCGCGAGCATCACACCTACCAGAACCGCCATCGGCACACTACGACAGATCGCAACCGCATTCTTGGCGAAGCCGTCCATCGCCTCGCGCAGCGTGGAATACATCGAAACTCGCAGACACGCCCGCGCATCCAGTAAGCGTACTGTGCCGCCATGTCGCTTCACCAACGCCGCCAACGCCACATCCTCCAACACCGTCCCGCGCACGAAAAAGTGGGGCAACCAATGCGCATAGTCCGTCTTGCGCAACGCAATCACCTGTCCATTCGCAAACGCGAACGCAGGATTCGGATGACGCTCCGCCAACCCCAACGGCAAGAGCGTGAACACCGAGAACGGAACCATCAGTTTCAGCAGCGCCACAGGGAGACTACTTGGCGTGAAGGTGGGGATAGCACTCACCAGATGCGCATCGGTTTGCGCTAAATAGCGACGCAGTGCATTCACAAATCCTCCCTCGCAACGCATGTCGGCATCCAGAAACAGCAGCCACTCACCCTGCGCTCGCGCGGCAAGTTGGTAGCACGCCCAGTTCTTGCCCACCCAGCCGTCAGGGCGCGGCGCACTGCGGAACCAGCGCACCCCCAGCCGCGTCGCGTGTTGCTCCAGCCATTCGGTGGTTCCGTCGTCCGAGCCATCATCGCACACCCAGCACTCCACTTCGCAGCTCAGCTGAGGCGCGAGGCTTTCCAGCAGATAGGGCAGGTTCTCACGCTCGTTGCGGGCAGGAATGAGTATGGAGAGCGTCGGCATTTTCCCGCCATCGGCTCGCAGGGATGAAGGTCTCTGGTCAACATTCACTGCGGTTTCGGTTGGAGCAAGGGCGTGAGCGCAGGCTTCGGTCAGCAATCTACGCCCACGCCAATAGGCAAGGTTATATAAGAGTATGCCGAGCTGTACGCTCAGCGCGCCGAGTATCAGAACCCACACGCGCAAGGATACCCGCTACACCAACGGCGTCTTGCCGGGCAGAGCGACTGCATCGACTGGCATCGGTCCGAACTCCAGCTTCTCCGCGCGTTCTAATAGGTTCAGCTGCGAGGTATTCATCACGAAGTCCCAAGTAACCACCTTGCCCGTATAAGCCGACATGCGCCCCATAATCGCCGCGAGCGTGCTTTCCGTTACGGCACGAGTTTCGTTGATGGGCGTGCCATTGCGGATGGCGTTCACCAGGTCTTCATGCTCTTTTTTGTAGCCGCTGCGCTTGACTCCATCATAGCGCCAAGTGACGCCGCCTGCGGTGATACTGCCCGACGGATCGGCGGTACCCTCCGTGCCATACACGCGCTCGCCGATGAGAATCGCGCAGTTGTCGATCTGGCGACACATGCTAAGCACCTTGATACCGCCCGGATACTCGAACTCTACCGCGAAGTGGTCGTAGATATGCCCGTAGTGGGGTTCCACGCGTGCTTGGCGTCCCCCCATGCCCATCGCGCTAATGGGATGCGCTCCCAGCACCCAGTTGATGACATCGATGTTATGGATATGCTGCTCCACGATATGGTCGCCTGAGAGCCAGGTGAAATAGAGCCAGTTGCGCAGTTGCCACTCGACATCGCTCCATTCGGGCTTGCGGTCTACATGCCACAGTCCACCTTGGTTCCAGTAGCAAGCGGCGCCGACGATTTTGCCGATCGCGCCGTCGTGAATGCGTCGGATGGTCTCGATATAGTTCGGTTCGTGGCGGCGTTGTGTGCCCGCGACCACACTGAGGCGTTTTTGGGTCGCCAGTTCCCCCATTTGGAACATCAGGCGCGCCCCCGCAGGACACACGGCGACGGGCTTTTCCATAAACACATGCTTGCCCGCTTGGATGGCTTCACGAAAGTGGATCGGACGGAAGGCAGGGGGGGTGCAAAGCAGCACAATATCGACGCCGCTGCTAATTACGCCTTTGTACGCATCTAACCCGACAAACTTGCGATTCCCGATGTTCAGGCGGTCTTTTTTCTCTTCTTCCAACGCTTTGAGCGAAGCGTTGAGCCGATCCTCAAACACATCGCCCATTGCGTAGAGTTCCACGCTGGGGTGGGCGTCGATGCAGTCAATCGCAGCGCCGGTGCCGCGTCCGCCACAGCCAATCAGCCCCACGCGCAGTTTATCAGAGCCTTGCGCGTGCGCGAACAGTTCCACGGGCAGGGTCGCCAACGCTGCGACCCCCGCTGACGCCTTCAAAAACTCCCGCCGAGTAAGGGCTTGCTGCGCCATAGTATCACCTACTGTTTCATTCGCAAAGCACGACGGTATTCCTGCCGTGGGTGAACCCGAAGAAGCCCATCCTCCCGCAATCGCCGTTGAGACGCCGACGCTACTAACCCCTCTTCGTAGCGTCGGCATCGCGTGTTCGTTCTACGGGTTCGCCTCCAGCACTTTCAGTTGGGTGGTGAGGGTAAACAGGCGTCCGTCGAGGTCGAACACCAATTCCGCATAGGCGGTTGCGCGTCCGCGTTGGGGACGCTGGAGGAAGCCCTGCCAGCCGTCGCGGGTGCGCGTCATGGGCATGCTGCCCCAGCGCGACTCGCGCAGGTCGTAGTCGGGTGTGCTGGCAAACCACATGCGCGCCTCACGTGCCGCAGGCTGACTGGAAACGCGGATTTCCAACCCCTGCGGCGTCTCGTTCAGCGTCCACTGCATCGTGGGAAACTTGCGCCCACGCGCCAAGAATTGAATGAACGCCGACAGCGTCGCAAACACGCGCGAGCGATCATCCAGCCCATGCCCGCTGTTGGGCACATAAAGAATCCACTTGGGTTCGGGCAAACCATCCCAGTAGAGGTTCAGCGCATCCTGCGCCCAGTAGCGGTCGTTGGTGCCGTTGATAATCAGCTTCGGCATTGTGTAGCGGTCACGATAGCTGTAGGGGTCTTCCAGCTCGATGAGCTGCTTGCCAATTGGCGTGTTAAGCAGCTGGAGCATCCCGCCTGCCACATAGTCGCCTATCTGCTCACTCGGTTTGCCCTTATAGAACTCCAGATGGTGGGGCACTTGCTTGGCTAAATCCAGCACATCAATCACCATCGGGGCGATTCCTGCAACGCGAGGGTCTTGGCTCGCGCCGACCAGCCACGCAGTCCACCCACGCTTAGACGCCCCTGTGACCATAAACCGCTCCACAACTGGTTTGCGTTCCTCCCGCAGGAACGCCTGAACCGTGTCCATGCACTTGAGGACGGCTTTCGCCATCGGGAAGTGCAGCGGCCAGGTGGGGTCGCGCGTCTCGATGAACTTTTGCCAAGTGTAGACGATCAGCGCGTCCTCGTACAGGTTGTTGTAGAGCGGTTGCTTCGGAATACCGTATAGGATCACGAACGGCGCGCCCGATTCGCGAGCGAGATAGATGCCCATCGCTTCGTCCGTGGGGTCAGGCACGCCGCCCGTGTTGTACAGCCCTGCGAAACGCGGAAAACGAGGCTTGTCGGGATAGAACACCTGCACAAAGTGATCCCATTCGATGCCCTGCCAAGTTTGGGAAACCATAAACAGCGTGTAGATGGTGACGCCGTCCACGCGCTTCACATCGCGCCGCTCCCAGCGATAAGCAGGTTCCGGTCGCCGGAAATAGTCGTCCAGCGGTTTCCGCTGCGCCCACAGAGGCGTCAACAGCGTCGCCAGCAGCACCCATCCGATAAAACGCATTCGTCGCATAGACTGCACTTTCGCCAGCGTGTGCGTAAATCCTGCCCGATTGCACAGGTATACTCTACCCCGATGGAACTGGCAATTGTTGGGTTAGGACGGATGGGCGGCAACATGGCGCGTCGCCTGGTGCAGCGCGGTCATCGCGTGGTGGGCTATTCGCGCACGAAAGCGACCGTCGATGAACATGTGCCTTTCGGAATTGTGCCTGCGTACACCCCCGAGGAAGTCGTGAGTGCGTTGACCCCCCCGCGCATCGTGTGGTTTATGTACCCCGCAGGCGAGCCGACGGAGACGGCGATTTTTCAGTTCGCCCCGCTGATGCAAGCAGGCGACATCGTCGTCAACGGGGCAAACAGTTTCTACAAAGACTCGATTCGCTACGCGGAGCGACTGGCGGTGCGCGGAGTTCGCTTCGCCGATGTGGGAGTCTCAGGCGGCGTCTGGGGGCTGGAGAACGGCTACGGCTTAATGGCAGGCGGCGATGTGGAGGTAATCAGGCACATAGAGCCGATCCTGCGCGACCTCGCGCCAGAACCCGACAAAGGATGGGTACACGCAGGACCCGTCGGCGCAGGACACTACACCAAAATGATCCACAACGGTATCGAGTACGCGATTATGCAGGCGTATGCCGAAGGCTTCGAGCTCCTGCGTCGCAAGGCAGAATTTCAGATCGATATAGCAGCCGTAGCAGAAGCGTGGCGCTACGGTACCGTCATCCGCAGTTGGTTGCTCGACCTCATCGCAGGGTTCCTCAAAGAGGATACGCAACTTACGGAGATCGCGCCCTATGTCGCCGATTCGGGCGAGGGGCGCTGGACAGCCCACGAAGCCATCGACCTCGGTAGCCCTGCCCCCCTCATCACCCTTGCCCTCCACGAACGGTTCCGCAGCCAAGATGCGCAAGGCTTTCAATATCGTTTCCTCGCGCAACTGCGCAACGCCTTCGGCGGACACGCCGTAAAAAAAGCCGAACCGAGTGACTAACCTGCCCCACGCCTATGGTATAATTGGAATTCAGTTATTCGCAGGAGGTGCACTCTATTGGAGCGGGTTTCTATTTTTGTTGACGGCGCAAATATGTATTACGCGCAGAAGCGACTCGGATGGTTTATTGACTATCGCAAGCTGCTCTGCTATTTTCGGACGACCCTGGGCATGAAAGTAGCGGATGCTTACTACTACACGGCGGTAGATCCCAACGCGAAGGGGCGCGACGCCACCTTTCACGATTATTTGCTGCACTCGGGCTATGTGCTACGCACGCGCCCGATTAAAGGCTGTTGCGGCGAGGGGCGCGAAGAGCTCCCCTGGGAGCGCATCGAACTGGCGGTCGATATCGTGATGGACGCCCTGCTGACTTTGGATCACTACGATGTCTGTGTGATCCTCAGCGGCGATGGGAACTTTGAACGACTGGTAGAAACGCTTCGCGCAAAAGGCAAGAAGGTGATGATATTTGCGCATCCCGAAATGACGGCGCGTGAGCTGCGCATCGCCACAGGTCCGAACTTCCATGACCTGCGCGATATGGAGCGGTTCATCGCCCGCACCGATCGCGCCCCAGAACCGTGCCCCGATAAAACTGTCTACGGCGCCACCCACGAAGAAGACTATGAATGAACCTATTGCGGGGTTCCGCTCAGGCTTCGTAGCAGTGATTGGGAAGCCGAATGTCGGCAAAAGCACGCTGGTCAATCACTTTGTCGGGCGCAAGGTAAGCATCGTCTCGCCGCGCCCGCAAACCACACGCCGACGCATTCTGGGCATCCTGAACCGTCCTGACGCACAGATTGTCTTTGTGGATACTCCCGGTATCCACAAACCGAAATATAAACTCGGCGAGCGGATGGTTGAAGACGCGGTCGGTGCACTCCCGGATGCCGACCTCATACTGTTTGTAGTGGACGCCTCCAAGCAGCCCAGCGCCGAAGATAAACAGATCGCTGAACTCCTCCAGAAAGAGGCGCGCGCGCCTATCGTGCTGGTGCTCAATAAGATGGACAAGCTACCTCCCGAAAAAGTGAAGCCGAACACCGAGGCGTACTGGCAGCTGGTTCCTAACCACGCCGACTGGATGATGACCAACGCGGTTAAGGGGCATAATTGCGACAAACTGCTGGACATCATCCTCAAATACCTGCCCGAAGGACCGCCCTTCTTCCCCCAAGAGCAGATTACCGACCAACCCGAACGCCTCTTCGTCGCCGAGATAATCCGCGAGAAAGCATTGCTCTACACTTATCAAGAGGTGCCCCATGGGATAGGCGTCACTATCGAACGCTGGGAGGAGCGTCCGAACGGCGTGCTGTATATCGCAGCAACGATTTATGTGGAGCGCGACACGCACAAGGGGATTGTCATCGGCGAAGGGGGCAAGATGCTCAAAAAAATCGGGCAACGCGCCCGTGAAGAGCTGGAACTCTGGCTGGGGCGCAAAATCTTTCTGGAGCTTTGGGTCAAAGTTCGCGAGGATTGGCGCAATAATCCCTCCTTCTTCCAGCAGATAGAGAGTTAGTTATTAATCCACCTGTCCTTCGTTGCGGCTGCGCTCCCACTCGCGCAGACTCTCGAGCAGATTTTCCGAGCGCAGGGCGCGGCGCATGGCGCGGATCTCTTCGGCTGTAATCGGACCGAGTTGCTCCGTTGCCATCCATTCGTCCACAGTGCGTTCGTCATGCTCCAGATAATTCAGAATCAGCTCGTCCCAAGCCGCTTGGCTGAGCATTCGCTCGGCGCGATGCCCGCACCGCCCACACTGGAAATGCACCTCCACGCGATTTGCGCCCATGGTGTGGGTATGATAGGCGATGTAGAGGAAATCGTCCAGCGTAATCGGCGCGTTGCACCGACGGCATTGAAGCCTCATGGGGCGCTCCCTCCCCAGTTGCGCGGTAAAAAGGTTTGTGTGTATTTATAAAGCGCGTAGCGGTCGGTCATGCCCGCGATATAGTCGCACACTGCCTGCGCCCGCGCCTCCACCGAGTCCTCCCTCGGACGAAACTTCTCAGACATCTCCTGCGGATTGTCAAAATAAAACTCGAACATCTGATGGATGATTCGGGTCATCTTCTCACGCTCGCGCTGCACATTGGGATGGTGATAGAGGTTTTCGAACATGAACTCTTTCATGTGGTTCATTGCTTGGAGCATCGGCTCGCTCATCTGCACGACGGGTTTGCCATCGCTTTGCTCCACCACATCCATCACCATGCGTGCGATGCGCCCGCTATGCGTATCTCCAAGAAAATCGATAAGGTCGCGCGGTAGGTCGTTCGGGGTGAGCAGTCCTGAACGGATGCCGTCATCGAGGTCGTGATTGAGGTAGGCGATACGGTCTGCGATACGCACCACGGCGGCTTCCAGATGCACCGTTTTGTGGGCTTCGTGGGCAGTGAGGTCTGCCCGCCCTTTGGAGTGCCCCACGATACCTTCACGCACCTCGTGGGTCAGGTTGAGCCCTCTGCCGTCTTTTTCGATGCAGTCCACCACACGCAAGCTCTGTTCATAATGACGGAATTGGGCGTTGGGGAGGTACTTGCGCAACACCGTGTCGAGCGCTTCCTCACCGGTGTGTCCGAAGGGGGGGTGTCCGAGGTCGTGCGCCAGCGCGATGGCTTCAGTGAGGTCTTCGTTGAGGCGCAGGGCGCGGCTGATGGTGCGTGCAATCTGCGCCACCTCCAAAGTATGGGTCAGGCGGGTGC
>NKPV01000012.1 GCA_002254605.1 Armatimonadetes bacterium JP3_11 | reverse complement strand
TTTACAGGCACATTCTCCGTTGGTCCGAACGAGCCGAAAATGCCGGGTTTCGTGCGTGTGCCGGTGGGGTTGGTGTCGGGGTCGTAGTTGCCGACCAGCGTGCCTTGCGTGTTTGCCGCAATCGAGAGGTTGCCGCTGATACCGCTGGGCGGCGCAACGACCGTGAAGTCATACATTTGCGCGGAGGCGAGACGAAGCGCCCCAAGAACCATTGCCAATACCCCAAAAAGCCTGCTCCTTTTCATACTACAAGCCATAGACTCAAAAATCGGGCAAAAGCGGACAGCCGAACTCGCCGAGTGGGCAGAGGGGTTGGGTTTTTAGTTCCGCACCCTAAAACAGTCGCATCTGTTCCTCGCCTTCTGGGATGACGGGCTTCATTTCCTCCATCAGGCGGCGGATTTCTTTGACGCGTTCGCGGGCAGCAGTCAGGTCTTCCACCAGCGAGCGATACGCCTTCTCATACGCTTCACCCGCCTGACGCAGGATATATGCCGGATGCAGCGCGGCAATCACCGCAGGCGCGTAGCGATTGCTGAACCACAGCCCGCGCTCCTGCATAATTTTGAAGTTTTTGTGAATCAGGGTCGACGCGGACGGCGAGCCAAGGCACACAATCACCAGCGGCTTAATCAGGGTGAGTTGCGCATCGAGCCAGGGGAAACATGCTTGGATTTCGTCGTGCGTGGGGGGGCGGTTCCGCACGCGCCCGTTTTCGATCACGCAGGCGCGGCACTTGACGATATTGCAAATGTAAACATGGCGTCGCGCCATGCCTGCTTCGCGCAGTGCCTTATCGAGCAGGGCGCCTGCCCGCCCAACAAAGGGTCGCCCCGTAGCGTCCTCTTGTTCGCCGGGACCCTCGCCTACAATCACCAGCGGCGAGCGCGGATTGCCCTCGCCGAACACGACATGGGTGCGCGTCTGCGCGAGGGGACAGGCGACGCACTGTTTCGCCTTCGCCTCCACTTCCGCCAGCAGTTCCTCAACGGGGCGCTCCACCATGGGGGGCGTTCACCTCCTGCAGAACCCGTTGCAGGCGCGCGTAGGTCTCACTCAGGCTTTCGGGGAGGACGCGCGTCTCGCCGATGGTCGCCATGAAGTTCGTGTCGCCGTGCCAGCGCGGCACAATGTGCAGGTGCACATGCTCCTCAATCCCCGCCCCAGCAGCCCGCCCGAGATTGAACCCCACATTGAAGCCGTCGGGACGATACTCACGCTCCAGCGCACGCAGACACAGGCGCATCAGGTTGCCTAAATCCAGCCACTCCTCATCGGTCAGGCTCGCCAAATCGCGTGTGTGGCGATACGGCGCGATCATCAGATGCCCGCTGGTGTAGGGGAACAGGTTCAGAATCACATAACACTGCGTGGAGCGCCACAGGATAAGGTTCTGCGCGTCCGCATCTTCGGCAGGCTTGACGCAAAAAAGACACTCTGCGCTGGGTGTGCCTGCCTCGCGCACATACTGCATCCGCCACGGTGCCCACAAACGCTCCTGCATAACGGTATTATACCGACTTGTAGGTATAATCGAAGCGCGGCAAGGTGAATATTTCGACTTTCTATGCCGATAATTCCTTTGAACAGGAGGCACAGATGGCACAAAAGTTGCTGTGCGATAGACAGGATAGACCCGTACGGGAGGGAAGTTTATGAGAGGGCTTATAATCGCTTTGAGCCTGACGCTGTGGGCGTCAGCGCTGGCGCAGCGTATGGAAGGCGCGTATCGCCTCCACCCGGAAGATGTGATTCGTATTCAAGTGGTTGGGGAACCTGAGTTGTCTGCGCCCCAGATTACAGTATCACGCGACGGCAAAATCTCGGTGCCGATTATCGGCGAGGTGCACGCCGCAGGCTTGACCACAACCGAGTTGGAGCAGATCATCAGTCGTCGCTATCGGGAGCTGGATATCCTGCGTGAGCCTCGGGTCTCGGTGACGATTCTCCAGTTCCATCGCCCCCGTGTGTCGATTTTGGGCTTCGTGCAGCGTCCGGGCACTTTCGAGTTCAAAGAGGGCGACCGCGTGCTGGATGCGCTGTCGCTGGGCGGTGGGGTGAACCCCGAACGGGCTAAACTGGAAGCAGCCTGGATGCAGCGTGCTGATGGCACGAAGATCGACCTCAACCTCTACCGCCTGCTCTACGAAGGCGACCTGAGCCAGAACTTCTTGCTTCAAGACGGCGACACCATCTATGTGCCCGAAGAGACCCAGAACCGCTACTTTGTAGGGGGACAAGTGAAGCGCCCGGGTCAATACACCTGGCGCCCAGGGCTGACCGTGTTGGACGCGCTCTCGCAAGCCGCGTGGGAAACGGAACGCGCCCGCCTGAGCCAGACTTTCGTGGTACGCCAAAAACCTGATGGCGGCGAGGAGCGCATCCGCGTCGATATAGCGCGCCTGCTTAACAAAGGCGATATGAAACAAAATATTGAGATCCAGCCCGGTGATGTGATCTATGTCTCGGAAACGAATACCCCGAACTTTGATCAGATATATCGCGCGCTTTCCGTTCTTTGGATTCTGCGTCAGTTAGATTACGGTCGCTCGCTCTGGCGACCGTGAGGGAGGTTTCGCGTTATGAACTTATGGCAAGCAATTAAGCTGCTGAAACGGCGCTGGTGGATTATCGGCTTGATTACAGGCATCGTGACGGGTGCGGTGTTTGCTTACTACTATTCGCAACCGCGCGAGTGGGAAGGCTTTGCGGTGATTGCCGAGTACCGCTCGCTGCAGGCGAACCGCACCGTGATCTACCCCGACCCCTACTCGCTCCAAGTCGACCTGATTACGCGCCTCCAAAACATCGCCAATGTGGTCGGAAGCTATACCGTCTTGCTTAGCACTTGGCGCGAGCTTAAAGACAGCGGACAGTGGGAGCCTGCCGAGCGCATCAAGCAAACGGTTCCCCCGAACGAACAAGACTTCGCTGGGGTCGTGGACCTGGTGCGCCGCACGGAGATTAAGCCCATCCCCAACACCGAGTACCTGAGTATTATCATCAAAACTCAGGGCGATATCGAGGTCGCGCCCCGACAGGCGCAATACGCGATGGAGGTGCTGCTGCGCAAGTTCCAAGAACAGTACAGCGCGCTCAACAGCCAAACCGCGCGCCCCTCGCGTGAGTTCGTGGAGCAGGAGTATCAACAGGCGCAGCGCGAATACGAGCGTGCAACGCGCCAACTCAGCGAGTACCTCAACCAGAACAAAGATGTCATCCAGTCGCAGAACCAGACGAACATCCTGCTGCAATCCATCTCGCGGGCGGAGGTACAGCTGTACGACGCGGAGGTCGCGCGTCAATCGGCAGCCGCGCGACTGGCACGGCTCACCCAGCAACTGCGCCAAGAGGAGCGCCGCCCTGGCGGCGGCGAGTACCGCCAACTGAGCAAGGTGGTGCGCAATAATCCAATTCTGCAGCAGGTACAGTCCGAACTGGCGCGCGCTCAGAACGACCTGCAAGCCCAAATTGCGCAAGGGCGCGGCGAAAACCACCCTGAAGTGCAGCGCATCAAAGGACGCATCGAAGAACTGGAGAAACAGCTGGGCGAGCAGCAAGCGATGATTCTGGACGCGGAAACCACAGGGGTAAACAACCTCTACGAAGCCCTCAAACGCGACTACCTGCAAGCGATGGTGGAAACTCAGGTCGCTGAGAAGCGCGTGAACGAACTGCGCAACCAACTGGCAGAGATGCGCTCCAAACTCGAAGGGCTACCCGAACGCCAGCGCGTCGCCGACGAGCTGACGCTCAAAGTGCAACTTGCGGAAGGCAAAGTCCGCCTGCTCAAGCAAAAGCTCGACGAAGCGCTGACCCGCGAAAGCGAGCTGCAGACCGCAGGCTTCGTGAAGATTATCGACGGTCCTGGCGCGCGCCCCGTGGACAAGAACCTCCCCTTGCGCGTTGCGCTCGCGTTCGCGTTGAGCCTAATCCTCTCCACAGGGCTGGTGCTCCTGCTGGGGCAGGTCGATCAGGGAGTCTATACACCCAGCCAAGCGGAGTCGCTGTTTGGCATCCCCGTGGTGGCGGCATTGCCCCGCATGACACGCGCCCTACTCTCGCGCGACCGAACCGAGCAGACTCCGCTCAGCGCGTCCTATCAGCTGCTCTCCACCAGTCTGATGGAAGCAAATGGCAGGCTGAATGGACCCGCGGTCGCCATCACCGGCGCCGACCCCGATGTGGGACGCACCACAGTCGCCTACAACCTCGCGCTGACCCTCGCTCGCGACGGAGCGCGCGTGGTTCTCATCGACGGCGACATGCGCAACCCACAACTGCACCGCCTCGTGCGCGCCGATGGGAACCATCCGGGACTGAGTGACATTCTGCAGGGGAAAGCGTCGCTGGAGCAAGCCGTCCAACAGACCGCCATCGAGGGACTGGTGTTTATCGGCGCAGGCACACCGCCAGAGAACCCCATCCGCCTGTTGCGCTCGCCCGAAATGCACCAGTTGCTGGAAACCCTCAAAAAAGTGGCGGACTTCATCATCATCGACACGCCCTCGGCTGCGACCTTCGCCGATAGCACCGTGATTGGTTTGGCAGCGGGCAATGTGCTGATTGTCCATGCGGCAGGCAACGGTATGACCGACGCAACCCGCGAGATGCTGGCGCGTCTCAAGCAGCATAATGCGAACCTCGTGGGCGTGGTGCTGAACAAGGTGCGCCTCGATGATAGCGTGGTGTACCGCCACTTCCAGAAGGGCTATCAGCGCGCCCTAAGCGGGCGCAACGGCGTCGCCGAACGCGCTGCGCTCCCCGCTGCGAGCCGCCGCGTGGACGACTCCGAACCCGAACAGACCACCCCACGCGACTGAGAGTAATTCGGGGGGGCGCACACCGCGCCCCCTTGGAAAGGAGACAATGATGGCAAGCCGACCGAGTGCGACGATAGAACGGGCGGCGGGCAAAAGTATAGAGCGCCCGCACGCGCCCGCATGTTCGCCCTTTGCGGAGTATATCCCAGAGGTCAAAATCCCCCACGCCTTCTGGAAGCGGCTCATCGATATCGTCGGCGCTGCATGCGCGCTTGCACTCCTGGCGCCTTTGATGCTCCTCATCGCGCTGCTCATCCGACTTGAGTCGCCAGGACCCATTCTCTTCCGTCAGATTCGGCTCGGACGCTATGGCAAGCCCTTCATCATGTACAAGTTCCGCTCGATGCGCAGCAATGCGCAGGAACTGCAGCCCCTGATTATGCACATGAACGAGAAGCAAGGCGGCGCGTTCAAAATCAAAGACGACCCCCGCATGACGCGCATCGGCAAGTTCATCCGCAAGTACAGCCTCGACGAACTGCCGCAACTGTTCAATGTGCTCAAAGGCGACCTGAGCCTCGTCGGTCCCCGCGCCATGGCGCCCTACGATGTGAACCGCTTCGATAAAGTGGAATACTACACGCGCTTTGCCGTGCCGCAGGGCTGCACGGGGCTGTGGCAAGTCAGTGGGCGCAGCAACCTGACCTTTGACGAGTGGATGCGCCTCGATATCTATTATGTGGAAAATATCTCCTTAGGGCTGGATCTCAAAATCCTGCTCCGCACGATTCCCGCAATCCTCAAAGGCGATGGGGCATACTGAGCGACGATTTCTGGTAACGGGAGGCGCGGGCTTTATCGGCTCGCATCTGACGCGATTCCTACTGCAGCACGGGCAAGTGCGCGTGCTGGATGACCTTTCCACAGGTACACTCAACAATCTCCGCGAACTGTTCAGTGAGATAGAGTTTATTCAAGGCAGCATTGCCGACCCCCACACCGTGCGCGAGGCGGTAGACGGCTGCGCGATGGTGTTCCACCTGGCGGCGCAGGTTTCCGTGCCTCTCTCGATGGAGTCGCCGACGGAGACCTTCGAGGTGAATGTGTACGGCACGCAGCTTCTGCTGGAGGCGGCGCGTCAGGCTGGCTGTGAGCGGTTCATTTTTGCCTCATCGGCGGCGGTCTACGGCGAGTCGCCCCGCCTCCCAAAGCGCGAGCGCATGCATGCGTCGCCTATCTCGCCCTACGGCTGGAGCAAGTATTACGGTGAACTCCTCTGCCGTGACTACTGGCGCGTGTTTGGCGTGCCAACCGTCAGTTTTCGCTTTTTCAATGTGTACGGACCGCGCCAGAACCCGCGTTCGCAGTACGCCGCCGTCGTGCCCCGCTGGATTACCGCCGCGTTGACCGACCGCAAGCCGATTATTTTTGGCGACGGTAAACAGGTGCGCGACTTTATCTATATCGACGACTTGATTCAGGGCATCTGGTTGGGTGCGACGCATCCGAACGCTGTAGGCAAGGTGTTCAACCTCGCCAGCGGCACGCGCTCCACCCTACTGGAGCTTTTACACGCCATCGAGCAGGCGGTGGGCTATCCGCTACAGCCTGAATATCAGCCCCCACGCGCGGGCGACATCCGCCGCTCCTACGCCGACATCCACCTGATTCAACAGACCTTAGGCTACCAACCCCGCTATACTCTCCAAAAGGGGGTACAGCGCACGGTAGAATCCTATCGGAAGGAGCTGATCTGCGTATGAGCCAGACGCGAGTCGCCGTCAACCCCGCCAGCGTCGGCATCGCCTTCGTTCAAGCGATGCGCCCCTATCAGTGGATTAAAAATCTGCTGGTGTTCGCCGCGCTGCTGTTCACGGCGCAGTTCACGAATCTCACCCTGCTGTGGCAGACGGTTGTGGGCTTCTTCGCGCTCTGTTTCACTGCCAGTAGTATCTATCTGGTAAACGATATATTAGACCGCGAGCGCGACCGCCATCACCCCGCAAAGCAGCACCGTCCGATAGCGTCGGGGCGGTTGCCTGTACCCGTCGCGTGGCTGGGAGCCGGGGCATTGCTGGCGTTGGGTCTGGGATTGGCGTTTTGGCTGCGTGTCCCGTTCGGCGTACTGGTGCTGGTGTACGCTCTCCAAAGTACGCTTTATACTTTCTATCTCAAGCACATTCCCTTGCTCGATGTGGGCGTGATTGCGCTGGGCTTTTTATTGCGGGCGGTGTCGGGCGCGGCGCTGATTGAAGCATACATCTCACCCTGGCTGATTATCTGTACCTTTTTCTTGGCGCTGTTTTTAGGTTTCGCGAAACGGCGTCATGAGCTGGTGTCGCTGGGTGAGGACGCCGCTAACCATCGCAATGCACTGGGCGACTACTCCGCGAATATGCTGGAACACCTGCTCACCATCTGTATGGGGCTGGCGCTTCAGTCCTACGCGGTTTATGTGATTCTGTCCGAAACCGCCAAGGCGCACCCGAACCTCTGGTATACTTTGCCTGTGGTTACTTATGGGCTGTTGCGCTACTTTTTCGTGGTGCATCGGTACGATGCGGGGGGCAGCCCCGAAAAGCTCATCCTATCAGATAAGCATATCGCGCTCTCGGTGGTCGTATGGGGCTTAATTGTGTTATGGGTGATGCGAGGATGAGCTTACTGCAAAAAACGCGCACGCGCGTACAGACACTCCCGCTTGGGGTGCGCCAGTTCCTGAAGTTCGCTACGGTGGGAACGATGAATACTGCAATCGACTGGAGTCTGGCGTTCGTCCTAACCTACTACACGCCCATTCCCCGCATGTTGGGTGTAGGTTTTGTGAGCCTCACAGGCGTCCCGTTCCGACCCGAAGCCGCTGCGGTCTGGTTCGCGAAAATCCTTTCTTCGGGCACCGCAACCATCAACAGTTTCATTTGGAACCGTCGCTGGACTTTTCGGGTGCGCGATAAACACGCTCGCGCCCGTCAGTTTGCTAAATTCGTGACCGTGAATGTGGTGGGCATGCTACTGAACTCCACCATTACCACGCTCCTGATACGCCCCTTTTTGCCCGAACCACCCCGCCTTGCGTTTATGGCATGCCAAGCGACCGCGACCGCAATCGTGTTATTTTGGAACTTTTTTATGAACAAATACTGGACTTTCAGAGGCGCATCTGGGGTATCTATAGAATCGTAGACAGGAGGCGAGAGCGATGGATCAGTTCTTACTCGAGTTGAAAAAGCTGCCGCGTCCCCAACCGATACTGGTGGGCGTGGTGATTGCGTTCCTTGGGATGGTGCTTTATGCCTATCGTGAAGTGATTGAGTGGTACTGGCTGCCGCGTTGGGGCGACTCGAACGGCTATTATTCGTATGCCTACTTAGTGCCGCCGCTGGCGTTGGTGATGATTTGGATGCGACGCGAGCGATTATTGCAGCTCAAGGCGCAACCGTCATGGCTGGGTGTGCCCCTCTTCCTCATCGCGCTGGGCATCCATCTGCTGGGGCACTGGGGCTACTCCAGTTGGGTCTCCAGCATGGCGTTCCCGCTCTTTCTAATCGCGGGTAGCCTGCTTTTGTGGGGCACGAAAATCACGCGCGTCTTGCTCTATCCGCTGCTGTTTCTCTATCTCATGATGCCGATGCCTTCGGTCGTGTTCGACGAAATCACGAACCCCATCCAGGTCTGGTCGACCGATGTTGCTGAAGCGATACTAAGACCATTTTACAACATTCTGCGCGAAAACCAAGCCACGATTATCATGCCGTCGGGCTATCCCTTGCTGGTGGGCGTTGAGTGCAGCGGCTTCAAGGTCACAATAGCGCTACTTACTTTTCTCCTATTTTTCTATACGCTGGTGGAGATGCCTTTGTGGAAAAAGTTGATTCTGCCCGCGGCGTTGGTGCCGATTGCGATTATCTCCAACGGGCTTCGAATCGCGCTGATTGGCGTAATGGGTCAGGAGTATGGCTCGGAAGCAGCGAAAATTGCGCACGAGGGCTATGAACTCACCCTGCCGCTACTGGGAACTGTCACCATTCCCACGACGGGCGCGTTGGAGATTCTTATCCCATTCGTAGCGCTGTTTTTAATCGCGAGGTGGTTAGGATGGAAGAGATGAAAATCAGACCCGAAGACAGTGGCACGGATTATCCTGCCCGTGCCGAAGACACCGATTCACAAGCCACCAACGGTGCGCTGGCGGAACAGACACAAGGGAGCGAGGACGCACCACCTAACACCCACCCCCCCGTTCCGCCGATGGACTGGAAACGGTTCGGCGTGCCCGTGTTCGTGCTGATGGTGCTGACCGTCGGGCTTGTGTTGGCAATTCAGTTCATGCCACGCCCGCAACCCCTCCAGGATGGAAAGACGCTGAACAAAATCCCCGCCACTTTGGGCGAGTGGACCCTCTTGACCGAGTACCCCATGTCCGAGTCGGCGCTGAAAGAACTTAAGCCCGATGAGTATGTCGCCCGAATCTATGTGAACCCGAGCGGCGACCAAGCGGATCTCTCGATTATCGCAGGCTCGCACACGGGCGCGTTTCACAACCCTCAGGTGTGTTTCCGCGTGCAGAACTGGAGTTTCGAAGAGACCAGCGAGATTAAGCTCCAAGTTCCAGGCAAGGAGGAGCCGATTTCAGCCACCTTCGTGCGCTTAGTCTCTTCCGAGGGGCAGAGTCGCAAAGCCGTAGGAATCTACTTCTACTCCACGCCGATGGGGTATCGCACGGATACCTCCTCGGCGCGTATCTTTCTGCTGCTGGCGCGCTTAACGGGGATGGATCAGCAACGCGCCTACTTTGTGCGGTTCTTAAAAACCTCGCAAGGCGACCCTGAGCGCGATCGCGAAGAAATTAAGCAGTTCGCCGAGCAGGCGTTGGCGGCGATAGCCCAGACGAATCCCGAAGTGGTGCGATAGACATGGCGGCGGAGCGCGTCGTGCTGCGGGCGGAAAGCATCGAGTCGGCATTGCACGGCGGTGTGTGCATCCTACCGATGCGATTCGAGATTGCGCGGGGCGAGCTGGTCGCGCTGTTCGGACCGTCAGGTTCGGGCAAGAGTCTGCTGCTGGCGTTGATTGCGGGTGAGGTCGCGTTGGAAGGTGGGCGGCTTGAAGTCGCCGATTTCGCTTCGATGCCCGATTTACCCGAAGGACGCGCGTTGCGCAGCACGACACCCTTGGGGTTCCTCAAGCGTTATGCTCCATCACTGACGCGTGCGGTGTACCTTCTCGAGGTGCTGGGGCTGGGTGAACGCATGGAGACCCCGCTCACGGAACTCTCGGACGGGCAACGCCATATGCTGCGCGTAGGCGGCGCACTCGTGCAGCAGGTTCCGCTCTACTTGCTGGATGACCCGTTTGAAGGCGCGGATTTCGAACGCCGACGCCGCCTCTGGAACGAACTGGATGACCGCTGCCGATTCGGGGCTGCAGTTCTGTTCGCCACGCGCGACCCCGCAATCGCCGAACGCGCCGACCGCGTGTTGATGCTCGACGACGGACGCCTCCTCGCCGATGCCGCGCCCGAATACCTCCTCGCAGAACAAGAGGCAACCGAAATCGAAGTCGAGGCACAAGACCCCGAACCGCTCTTGGAAGGGGTAGCCAGAATGGACCTGCGCATCGAGCAGCTCCCTGACGGCTATCGGCTGCGTCTCCATGCCAGCGACGCCCTTGCCCTGCGCCTGCTGCAAGAGGGCTACGGCAACATCCGTGCGATTTATGTCCGTCCGCCCAACTTGGAAGACGCCTGGCAATGGCTGCGGCTCAAAGCACGCACACAGAAAACGCTACTGAGGTGAGAGTAAAGCATGCAACTCAACGAGGAACTTATCGAAAGCCACATCATCTACCGTGGGCGCGTAGTGACGCTGCGAATCGATACCGTGCGCCTGCCCAGCGGACGCACCGCTCGGCGCGAAATCGTGGAGCATCGTGGCGCGGTGGCGATTGTGCCGTTGCTCAACCCCGAAACCGTGCTGCTTATCCGCCAATATCGTCAGGCAGTAGGCGAAGCGCTGTTGGAAATCCCCGCAGGCACCTTAGAACCCGACGAACCCCCCGATCGGTGCGCCCGACGCGAACTGGAAGAAGAGACCGGCTACGCCGCACGCCAACTACGCAAACTGTTCAGTCAGTACCTCGCGCCCGGCTACTCGCAGGAGGTGCTGCATGTCTACCTTGCTGAAGACCTCACTCCCGTGGCGCAACACCTGGACGACGACGAACTGGTGGAACTTGTGCCCACCCCCCTGCGCGAGGTGGAGGCTATGATTCTGCAGGGGCACATCAAAGACTCGAAGACCATCGCGGGACTGTTGATGACCCTGCGTCTGCGGGAACGCGGGGAACTCTAAGGCGTTATCGGCTGGTGGGCTCTTTCAGGAGGATCTGACCTTCGCCAACGCCTGTTTCACAAGGTCGGGTATTTCGCTGGGGGTGTCGGCGATGGGCACGCCCGCGTCGGTAAGGGCAGCGACTTTGGACTGCGGACTCCCTTTGCCGCCGGAGATAATCGCGCCCGCGTGTCCCATGCGCTTACCAGGGGGAGCCGTGCGCCCGGAAATAAACCCCACCACAGGCTTGGTCATGTGATTCTTGATATACTCCGCAGCGATCTCCTCGTCCGAGCCACCGATTTCCCCCACCAGCACCACCGCTTCCGTCTGAGGGTCTGTCTCGAAGAGGGGGAGCACATCGATAAAGGTCGTGCCGATAATCGGGTCGCCGCCGATGCCCACACAGGTGGACTGCCCGATGCCCGCTTGCGTCAGTGCATACACAATCTCATAGGTGAGCGTGCCACTGCGCGAAACCAGCCCGACACTCCCCTTCTTGAACAGCATTCCTGGCATAATGCCTACCTTGCATTCCTCGGCAGTGGTAATACCAGGGCAATTCGGACCGATGACACGGCTGTTGGTGCAGCGTTTCACATAGCTCATCACGCGCACCATGTCCTGTACGGGGATGCCCTCGGTGATACACACAATCAGTTCAATGCCCGCGTCAGCGGCTTCAAGGATGGCGTCGGGGGCGAACGGCGCAGGCACAAAGATGCACGACACATTCGCGCCGGTTTCACGCACGGCTTGCTTGACGGTATCAAACACCGGCACGCCCGCTACCTCTTGTCCGCCCTTACCAGGCGTGACGCCCGCGACGACTTTTGTGCCGTATTCGAGCATCTGGCGCGTGTGAAACTCTCCTTCGCGCCCCGTAATACCCTGTACCAGAACTTTCGAATCCGCATTGACCAGAATCGCCATACTTCGTCTCCTTACGATGTCAGCAAAATTGTACCTGATGGGGGTACACTTCTATGGATGAACGCGGCGATCATCAATCTGGCGTATCTGCTGGCGGTGACTTTGTTCATCTTGGGGCTGAAAGGGCTGTCGCATCCACGCACGGCGGTGCGCGGCAATCAGCTCGGCGCGACGGGGATGCTGATTGCGATTGTGGCGACGCTGCTGGATCGACAGATTTTGAGTTTTGAATGGATTCTGCTGGGGATGGTGATAGGCTCGTTGGTGGGGGCGGTGATGGCGGTGCGGGTGGCAATGACCGCCATGCCGCAGATGGTGGCACTGTTAAACGGTTTCGGTGGGGCGGCTTCCGCGCTGGTGGCAGGCGCAAACTTGGTGGAAAGCACCCTACCCAATGCGCAACTTCCTGCACCCCTGCTCCAACTCACAATCGCTGCTGCTGTGTCGAGCTTAATCGGTGCGATTACTTTCTGGGGCAGCCTTGTCGCCTTCGCCAAACTGCAAGGGCTAATCAGCGAGAACCCCCTTCAGGTGAGTTTTCTACACTACATTAACGGCTTGATGTTGCTTGTCGCGATTGGGCTGTGCGGAATACTTGCGCTCAATCCCGCGGTGCTGAGCTACTATTGGGCATTGTTGGTTGTGGCGTCTCTCGTGGGGGTGCTTTTGGTGATTCCCATCGGCGGCGCGGATATGCCCGTGGTGATTGCGTTGCTTAACTCCTACTCGGGGCTTGCCGCTGCGGCGACTGGATTCGTGCTGAATAACAATGCCCTCATCATCACGGGGTCGCTGGTCGGCGCATCAGGCGTTATTCTGACCACGATTATGTGCCGCGCGATGAACCGTTCGCTGCGCAATGTGCTCTTTGGGGTGTGGGTTCCGTCGGAGGCAGGCCCGAAAGCGGAAGATGTGTATGCGGGTAAGGTAAAAGCCGCCTCGCCTGAAGATGTGGCGTTGCTGCTGGAGGGCGCGCGTTCTGTGGTGATTGTGCCCGGCTACGGTATGGCGGTTGCACAGGCACAGCACGCCGTGCGCGACCTGATGCAGATCTTAGAAAAACAAGGAATCACCGTAGAATTCGCCATCCACCCTGTGGCAGGGCGGATGCCCGGACACATGAATGTGCTGCTCGCCGAAGCCGATGTACCCTATGACCGCCTCAAAGAGATGGACGAGATCAATCCGCGCTTCGAGCAGGTGGATGTGGCGATTGTGATTGGGGCAAACGATGTGGTGAACCCGCTCGCCCGCACCGACCCCAACAGCCCAATCGCCGGCATGCCCATTCTGGATGTGGATAAGGCACGCAGCGTGGTGGTCATCAAGCGCAGCCTCAGCCCAGGCTTTGCCGGTATCCCCAACCCCCTGTTTGCCGCGGACAATACGCTCATGCTCTTCGCCGACGCCCGTGAAGGCGTGCAACAGATTATCGCGGCACTCAAGGCGAAGTAATGCGGTATAATCTCAAAAGATGCCTATCACTATCGAGGACTTGAACGACCTGAAACGCCTGCTGGAAGAGCATCCCGACTGGCAGGAGACCTTGGCGCGCGTCATCCTCACGCCTAAAACGCTGTTCAGGATTTTCAAGTCCGATCCGGAGTTGCAAGCCATACTACGCGCTGTGATTTTGGGGGAAGAGTTTTTGGAACTGCCCGCCCTCACCCGCGAAGCCATCCAGCGAATTGGCGCGTTAGAGAGCGTTACAAGCGATTTGGTGCAGCGCACGGGCGCGTTGGAGGAGACCTCGCGCGATACGGTGCAGCGACTCAGCGCGTTGGAGGAGACCTCGCGCGATACGGTGCAGCGACTCAGTGTACTGGAAGCCGAAGTAAGGGACTTAAAGGAGACCTCGCGCCAAACGATAGAGCGTTTAGACCGTGTGGAAGCGAGTCAACGAGGCTTGGAGGGACGATTGGCAGGTGATCAGTATGAGAAGCGGATTCTGCGTTCAGCATGGCGACTGTTCAACGGAGGCGATGGGGGCAGTCCCGAAGACCGAGCCGTCGCGCAGCGGTTGCGGGAGTGGTTAAGCGCGAATCGTGCGCTGGTGTCCCGCATCCGCGAAGAGGATGACCCCTACCTGAGCGATCTCATCTGGTGGAAGCAAGGGCGTGTGGCAGTGGTGGAAGTCTCGCTCAAGGTGAATGGCGCCGATGTGCAGCGTGCCCATGCCCGTGCGCAGACTCTGCGGGAAGCGGGAGTCGATGCGTTCCCGCTGGTGATGGGCAACGAGTGGGCGCACCCCGAGTCGCGCGACCTCGCCGAGCAACTCCAAGTCGCATGGAAAGTCGGCGACGATATCTCTCAGGAATATGTTGAATTCCGCCGTATGGCGGACTGAGAGGCGTTAAGCGAAGTCTCTATTTTCCGCCCTCTGCGCAACGCGAATCGTCTCAAAACCTGTTATTTTCCCTCGTCGGCTCTGCATAGGGGGGATGGAATATCATCGTTGGGGAGTTCGTACCCTCAAAATACCATACAGGGAGGTCAATCTATGCGACTTAAGGCATTGGGCGCCGGGGCGGCGCTGATTCTTGTGAGTGTCGCGTGTGCGGCGGTTATCGCCACACGCGTTGTTGCTCGTGGCTACGCAACGAACGATTCAAACCATCGACTCGATTTTCAGTTCAGCGGATTGCATATCAATAATAATGACAATCACCGCTTCATCGGGCAGGGTAGTTTTGCGTGGAGCGTGAACGGGCGTGTCCAATCGATGCGCGTTCGTTCAATTAACTCCATCTCCGTTGAGGACATCGGAGGCGCCCGAGTCGTTACCATAAGTGGAACTGGACAACTGGGGCGCTGGGGGTTCACGCCAAGCCGATTCAACAACAACCTGGTTCAGGGTGAATTCAGCGTGACCTTCACCGACAACTCTGAAGGAAGCGACACCGTGCAGTTCTCCTTCTCTTCCGGACCTGGAATGAACAGCGTCCAGTACAACTTCTCTGGGCAGGTGCAGTCTGGCACGCTGAATGCCCAGCAATGGACGCTTAGTCTCTAAGGGATTCGCTTGAATCATGGCGATTCTTGCTGCTTGGAGTGACAGGATGGCGTGCCAAAACCTCCTGTCATTCCAAGCTGAAAGCAAGGGATCTTAAGGTTTTTCCTCTTGACAACCCGCCTGTGCATGTGGTATATTATTAACGCCGACGCTCCTGGGTAGCTCAATGGGCAGAGCGGGTGGCTGTTAACCACCAGGTTGCAGGTTCGAGTCCTGCCCCAGGAGCCAGATTTTTGGGGATGGAACCTCAGCGTCTGCAAAAGTGGCTTGCTGCTTGCGGCTACGGCTCCCGACGCGCATGCGAGCAACTCATCCAGCAGGGGCGCGTACAGGTGAACGGTAAGACCGCAACTCTCGGTACGAAAGTGGACCCCGAGCGCGATATGATCACAGTGGACGGCAAGCGAGTCCAGACACGACGGTCGTTGGTGTATCTAATGTTGAACAAGCCCCGCGGTTATGTTACTACATGCAAAGACCCCCACGCGCCGCGCACGGTGATGGAGCTGCTCCAAGACGCCCCGAAGGGCGTTTTTCCCGTGGGCAGACTGGACGCCGATTCGGAAGGGCTGCTGCTTTTCACGAACGACGGGGAATTTGCCAACCGCTTGATGCATCCGCGCTACAAACTCCCGAAAACCTATCGTGTATGGGTACGCGGCAAGCCTTCAGAAAAAGCACTCACTCGGCTACGCGAGGGGGTCATGCTGGAGGAGGGCGTCACCGCGCCTGCAGTCGTCCGTCTCATCCGTGTGGGAAGCGAGCAGAGCCTACTGGAGATCGTGCTACGCGAAGGGCGCAAGCGCCAGATTCGGCGGATGTGTCAGGCGGTGGGGCATCCTGTGCAGCGGCTCGTGCGTGTCGCGATTGGTAATCTGCGCCTACCGCGCGACCTGCCACCTGGTAAGTGGCGCGCTCTCACCGATGAGGAATACAACACGCTCCTACGATCGTTCACCGACGGCGCGACGCTCACCACTCCAAAACGCTCACCGACATAGGCGGGAAGGTGTTGCGGATGCGGTCGCCGCTACCGCGAAGCGTGCGCGTCACGATGCCCTTGCTTCTGACCGTATCTTGCGCCGCGGAGTAATAACGCCAATAGACCGTGCCGTTGGCGCGTTGCCCTTGGAGGCGAATCTCCGCAGTAATGGGCGTGCTGCGCATTTTGTTAATCACCAACAGCCTGCCTTTGCCGTTTTGCGTACGCACCGCGTAGACTGCGAGCATTGGGTTGTTGCCGTTGACGGCGATGAGTGTGTCTCCAGGGCGGGCGAAGCGCGTGATCAGTTGCGCTGCGAAAAAGGTTGGGTACGGTGTGTTGAGCGGATCGCCCACGCCCGAAGGGTAGCCCGCCGATACAATCCCATAGTCGCCCCAGTTGCGCCAACCGTAGAGCAGCGTGCTGTTGTTATTGTTCGCCTCTGCAGAGTTGTGCAGATCCCACCACACAAACGCATCAGCTCCAGCCAGAATCGCCCGCGCCCACGAATCCGCCATATAGAGCGCGTTCACGATGCTCGTGGTCTGCTTGCCGGGGTTGTAGGCGACGGAGTTGTTCTCAGTCAGAAAGATCGGAATGCCGTCGCCTGCCGCGCCCAGATAGTCGCGCAGAATCTGCCGTGTACGCGGGATAATCTCGTCCCAGGAGCGCGTGTCATCCAGCAGGAAGGCGTCATCTTCGCGTCCGGGCAGCTGCGGGTAGTGGTGGATATCAAAAAAGTTGGGGACAACCCCCAGACTGCTCAGGCGGTTGAGTAGTACGGGCGTCCAGCCGTTTTGAGTCTGACCTGTGCGCGGGTTGACCACCGAAAATCGTTGCGGATACTCGGTCTCGCTGAACACGCCCACCACACCGACTTGAATTGTGGGGTCGACGGCTTTCATCAGTTGGATAGCGTCGCGTGCGAAGTAAGCGTAGGTGTGGGCGTCGTGGCGATTGGGGTGGGTGTCGTGTTCCCATGAGCCGTAGTTCTCGTTGCCGATTGTCCAATAGCGCACGCCGCCGTTGCGCTGGATGTTGGCGTACTGCACCCAGTCGGCGGCTTCTTGGGGCGTGCCCGAGCCGTAGTTGACGCAGATAATCTTCTCGGCATTGAGAAGATTCGCCACGCTGAGGAATCCGTCTGTGTTCGTGCCGTAGCCGCCCCCGGTGCGCCGATTGCTGTTTGTGCGCCAGTCATACTCGTTGGAGATAGAGCCTCCGGGGTAGCGCATCAGCCCGAATTGGACTTGCATAAGCAGATTGCGTCGCTCAGGGGTGTTCAGGAACCAGTCCCAGCAGGCAACATTGATGCCCAACATCGGCTTGGTAATGGTACGCCCTGTGCTGTTGAAGTTCGCTGTCACCGTCGCGTTGGAGCGTACATTCGCGCGTATGAGGCGAATGTCGTCCAGATAGAAGGGGGCGACGCTCTGCCCTGAAAACTCACGGAAATGGATCCCCGTGAGCCGATCGCCTGGGTTAACGCCCAGCGCACTGAGAGGCACTTGCACGCGAGTCCACTGGTTTGCGGGGATGTTGCTTACGAAGTTCGTAATCGGCGCCAGCGGACGGTCTACGCCGTCGACTTCGGCGCGGAGATGGAAGCGTGGGTTACCTACGCTGCCTCCATGCACCCAGAACTCCAGATGGCTGAAACCGTCTACCACAAAACCACCCGGATTTTTGAACCAGATAGAAGACCAAGGGTATAACTCAACGCGAATCGAGTATTGTCCCGAGCGCACAGGGCTGGTGTTCTGCAAATTGCGGTTTGCCCAAGACCAGTCTTCCCAACGACCTGCGGGATAGTCGCGATAGATTGCGGGGTGTGCAAAATCGTCGGCGTAGGCACCTGCCCACAAGCTTGCCAGTAGAATCCCGTACCAGCGCATCGTTCACCTCCATGTGCTTTGGAACGGTTCAAAGCACCTCTTTATTATAACCCAAATCGCCGGGGATTAGTTGGGTGGAGGCGGGAAATCCAGCACCGAGACAGGTACTTCGAAGACCACGCCCGTGCGGGCGTCGGTGATGACGAGCCGCGTCGCACCGCGACGGATGCCCGTCAAGCGTGCAGAGTTGCTGCTGAGTTTTTGTACAGTCGCCTTCGTGGCGTCGCGCACGGACCACACGAAATCGGCGCTCACAATCGTATTCGTCTGCAGGTCGCGCAGGCTGGCAGCGACCGTAATCGATTCATCTGCCCACACCTCGATGGCGGCGGGATTGGTTTCAATCTGGTAGCGGCTAAGGTCATACTGAATCGAGCCGACGGAGCCTGCCACAATCGTAAACTCTTGCGCCACGACCTGTCCATTGCTAAGGGTAGTTTCCACACGAATCGTGTGGGTTCCTGGCGGGAGCGTAATGCGCTGCGGGTTTTCCACCGGTTGCCCGTTTAGATACACGCGGGCGGTTGTGGGCGTGCCCGACACGGCAAGCGAGAAGGTCGAGGTTCCGCCGCCACCGCCTCCGCCGCCAGAACACGCCAGCAGGCTCAGCACAAAGAGCGCAGTCAGAGCAATCCCTGCAATGCCTGTTTTTCGTTTCATGACACTCCTGCAAAATCCCTGTGCGTGAACGATTGTGTCCCCGCTTCACTGACTTAGACGCTTCTTTAGAACTCGGCGTTTCCAGGCGTGCGCGGGAACGGAATGACATCGCGGATGTTCTTCATGCCGGTGATATACATCATCATCCGCTCAAAGCCCAGCCCGAAACCAGAGTGGGGCGCACTACCGTACTTGCGCAAATCGAGATACCACCAGTAGTCTTCCTCGCGTAGCCCCATCTCGCGGATGCGCTGCAGCAACACATCGTATCGCTCCTCGCGCTGACTGCCGCCAATAATCTCGCCCACACGCGGTACCAGCACATCCATCGCCCGCACGGTGCGCCCATCGTCGTTCAGGCGCATATAAAACGCCTTAATCTCGCGCGGGTAGTCCGTCACGATAACAGGTTTCTTGAAATATTCCTCCGTTAGATAGCGTTCGTGTTCGGTTTGCAAATCGCTGCCCCACACCGGTGGGAACTCCCAATCGTGCGACGCCTCTTGCAGGATTCGAATTGCCTCCGTGTAGGTGATGCGCTCAAAAGGCGATTCAGCCACATGCTGCAGGGTTTGCAACACCGTGTTGTCGATGCGCTGATGGAAAAACTCCAAATCTTCCGCACAGTGATTAAGCACATAATGGATAATATACTTTAGGAACTCTTCCGCGAGGTTTGCGTTGTCTTCCAGTTCGTAGAACGCCATTTCAGGCTCAATCATCCAGAATTCGGCGAGGTGGCGTGGGGTGTTGCTGTTTTCGGCGCGGAAGGTGGGACCGAAAGTGTACACCTTGCCGAACGCCAGCGCAAAAATCTCCGCTTCCAGTTGTCCGCTCACCGTCAGGTAGGTGGGCTTTCCGAAAAAGTCTTGCGAGAAGTCGACTTTGCCGTCGGGGGTGCGCGGGAGGTTCTCTAAATCGAGGGTGGTGACGCGGAACATCGCGCCCGCGCCCTCGCAGTCAGAGCCTGTGATAATCGGCGTATGCACATAGAGGAAATCGCGCTCCTGAAAGAACTGGTGAATGGCGTATGCCAGCGCATTGCGCACACGAAACACCGCGCCGAAGGTGTTGCCCCGCACGCGCAGGTGGGCAATCTCGCGCAGATACTCAAACGAGTGCCCTTTTTTCTGCATCGGGTAGGTCTCGGGGTCGGCGACGCCGTAGAGGCGCAACTGCTGGAGTTTTAACTCCACAGGTTGCTTCGGTGCAGGGGACTCGGTCAGCACGCCGACGGCTTCGATGCACGCGCCGGTTGTGACTTGACGGAGCGTCTCTTCGGGGAGGACGCCCGCTTCGACAACAATCTGCAGGCTCTTGAAGCGTGAGCCGTCGTTAAGTTCGATAAAAGACACGCCTTTCGAATCGCGCCGCGAGCGCACCCAGCCCCGCACTTTGAGCCAACTCCCGACGGGCTGCTCGTATGCCTGCTTCACGGAGACCCACTTCGGTTCCATACGATAGGTATTGTACCTGACAGCGGGCTAGCTCGGTCGCAGCGGGCAGCGCATCGGACAGTATCGCAGGATTCCCGACCTCCCCGCTGAAACATACATACCGCTCGGGGAGAGGAGCCTGACTATGAAGCGCAACTACGGTGCGAATGACAAGATACGAATCGCGATTATCGGATGCGGTGGCATCGGACGCCATCATTACAGGCAGTACGACCGTCTTCGCGGGCAGTGCGAGATTGTGGCGGCGTGCGATGTGTACCAGAAGCAACTGGACGAGTTCCTTCAGTTAACGGGGCGCAGCGACATTGAGCCATATCGGGATTATCGGCGCATTTTGGAACGCAAGGACATCGACGCGGTGGTGGTCGCCACACCCGACCACTGGCACGCCAAAATCACCATCGACGCCTGTGAGGCAGGCAAGCATGTGTTTTGCGAGAAGCCTGCCATGCATAACATCGCCGAAGGATTGGCGATGGTTCACGCCGCACGGGAACATAAACGCACGGTTGCCATCGGGTTGCAGCAGCGCAGCGGGGAGCATTTCAAAGAGGCGGTGAGTCTTGTGCGCTCGGGGCGACTGGGCAAAATCACCACCGTTCACTGCTGGAATGTGGGCAACGAGTCGCCCAACGGCATCGGCAACCCACCCGATAGCGACCCACCCCCAGGACTGGACTGGGACTTCTGGCTGGGACCTGCGCCCAAACGCCCCTATAACCCGAACCGTTGCATCTACAACTTCCGCTGGTTCTGGGATTACGCGGGGGGCAAAGTGGCGGACTGGGGCGTTCACCTCATCGATATCGCGCTGTGGGCGATGGGCGAACACAACCCCACCGAAGTCGTCGCCTACGGGGGCAAATTCGCTCTCAACGACAATCGCGAAACGCCCGATACGGTCGATTGCATCTGGAAGTTCAAGGACTGGACGCTCGTTTATACACATCGCGCAGGCAGCGACTACCCACTGTACGGGCGCGGCTACGGCACGATGTTTTTCGGCACGAACGGGAGCCTCTATGTGAGCCGTGAGGGGCTGGAGATACACCCTGATAAAGAGCGTATCCCCGCCTACAAGCGCGGCGGTTCGGCGCAGAGCGAACCCCACGCGGAAAACTTCCTGGCGGCAATCCGTGAGGGCGTTCCGCTCGCCGTCGATGTGCTGACGGGCGTGCGTTCTACGATTGTACCCCTGCTGGGCAATATCGCCTATCGCGTGGGGCGCAGTATCCGCTGGGATGCTCAGCGAGCGCAGATTGCAGGCGACCGCGAGGCGAACGCGCTGCTCAGTCGTAACTGGCGCGCTCCATGGGGCATACCGAAACGCTACATTAAACCGATTGAGTAGGGCATCGGGTTAGTCACTCAACTCGCGCGCAAGCCATTCGGCGAACCCCGCGTTGACACTGGCGAGAGGGAGTTCGCCGATGAACTGCGTGTAGGAGATATGCCGACGCACCACCTGCTCTATCTGCGCGCGTGCGCCCGCACGCGCTTTGACAATCAGCACAATCTCGGATTCCTGTTGAATTTCGCCCTCCCAAAGATAGGCGCAGGTGATGGGGAACCAGTTCGTGCAGACAGCGATCCTCTCGCGCAGTAGGTCATAGGCGACCCTTTGCGCCTCCTCAAGCGTGCTAAAAGTCAGGTAGTACAGCGCAACCGGCTCAGGCGGCATAGATTAACGATTCGCAAAGAGTGCATATCTCCCTGCAGCCCACACGAGAACCTGCCCCCGCCTCGCACAGCCGCATTGCTGCATACTACCGCCGTGTTGACCGACCGCCCCGTACCATGCGCTCCACTTCGCTCGGCTCGCGGGGCAGGGCACGGCTTAGATTCTCAACGCCCGTCTCCGTCACCAGATAGTCGTCTTCGATGCGGATGCCAATCCCTTCTGCAGGGATATACAAGCCCGGTTCAATCGTGAACACCATGCCGGGCTGGAGAGGAAGGTTTGGGTCGAGATCGTGGACATCCATGCCGAGCATGTGCGACAAGCCATGCACAAAGAACCGATCCAGCGTCTGTTCGTTGCCGTTCTCGTCTTTGGCACGGAGTTTGTGATTGCGGAAGAAAGCCTCCACTTTCTGATGGAGTTGTCCAAGGGTAATGCCGGGCTTCGCTTCTTTTTCGGCGTACTTGATCGCGTCCAGCACAGCGACATAGAGTTCGCGTTGTCGGGGGGTGAACTTGCCGGATGCAGGGTAGGTACGGGTGATGTCGGCGGTGTAGTAGGAGTATTCCGCGCCGATGTCCACCAACACAAGGTCGTTCGGCTGTACGCGCCGCTTGTTCGCGTTGTAGTGCAAGATGCATGCATTCGGTCCAGAGCCGATAATCATTGGGTAGCCCTCGCGTTCGGAGCCGTGTCGTCGGAAGGCGTCCTGCGCTGCGCCTTCCAGTTCATATTCGTAGACGCCGGGCGCGAGCCGCGCGGCGAGAGCGCGATGCCCTGCGATGCTTGCCTGAATCGCTTTCCGTAGGAGGGCAATTTCGGCGGGTGATTTCACAACACGCAACTGCGCCATAAGCCGATCGACGCTGCCGATTTGGGCTTCAGGATTCGCCTCGCGCAGGGTGTCTGCCATAGTGGTACGCGCAGGGCGATTCGCCAGCACGCGCGGATGTGTCTTCAGGGCTTCCGCAAGAAACTCTCGCAACGCGCCACGCTCACGAATATCCTCGATGCCCGACTCAAGGCGTGTCTGTTCATTCGGCTCGGGTCGCGGTCCCTCAAAAAGGCGCGAAAACCGCGACTGACGCGGCAGAAACAGCACCGCTTCGTGCCCCAGCGGGCTTCCTGGGGGCAAAATCACCAGCACGCCGTTTACGGCTTCCAGCCCCGTGAGGTACATAAAGTTACTGTCTTGGCGGAAACGCAGGCGTGTGGGGGGGCTACTCTCGCTGGCGAAAATCGCGATCTGGTCGCTTTCCAGCATCTGGCTCAGTTGGGCACGCCGCTGCGCGTATTCGCTGAGCGGGATGCCCCACAGCGTCGGCGCGTCTGCCACGGCATACAAACTGCTCGTCAACAGGATTAGCCCCAGAGTCCATCCAAACGAAGCGCGTCGCATACCTTACAGTGTACCCGTAAGACAAGAGGGGAGCGCACCTGCCTGCACGGGGTATAATGAGACTCTGCAAACACGCTGCAGCGACGGCATCTGAGGGGATTGAGCATGACCGAGATACTCATCACGCCAGAAGGTTACGAGCGTCTCAAGCGCGAGTTGGAGGAACTGAAAACCGTTAAGCGCCGCGAAATCGTGGAGCGCATCAAAGCGGCGCGTGCGTTAGGCGACCTGAGTGAGAATTTTGACTACCAGGACGCCAAGCGACAGCAAGCGTTCCTGGAAGGGCGTATCAAAGATCTGGAAACCGTGCTGAGCCGCGCGAAAGTCGTGCCACGCCCCGACAACGCCGGCGAAATCGTCCATCTGGGCAGCAAGGTCACCCTCTACGACATCGAGACTCACAAAGAACGCACCATCACGATTGTCGGCTCGTTCGAAGCCGACCCACTGCAAGATATGATTTCCATTCTCTCGCCACTGGGCGAGGCGTTGCTGGGCAGGACGGCGAACGAGGAGGTTGTGGTCAATACCCCTAAGGGCGAAGTGCGCTACCGCATCGTTCGCATCGAGTAGCAGGAACCTCTCTGTATAGGGTGAATTGTAAGCCGTAGGAGGCGAACTATGGCACGCGTAACTTTGCTGATTGGTTTGACGAATGGGCAAGAGATCGACTGCCCCATCAACTCGCGTGAAGAGGCGCAGCAAGTGATTGAGCAACTGCGCCGTTCCGATGACCTGGTGAACCTGCCGGGGATCTGCTATATCCGCGCCTCGGGCTCTTCCGAGTTGGGCGCACGGGGGGTGGTAGCGGTACACCCGCATCAGGTGGTCTACACACAAATTTTGGGCGTCGACGAGTAGCCTCAGCGGGCAATGCCCTCTGGCAATCGTGCCCGATTTGATATTCCTAAGTGAGGCGCACCAAATAGATTATCGTCGCATCTTCGGGAGCCGACGCCAGAGGGTCCACAGGTCGGCAACGGCGCGCCCGTATCGCTCCCAGCCATAGCGTGACCCGCCGTAGACCCGGGGGCGATGCTGTACTTCTAATTCCGCCACCTGATAGCCGAGCCTGTAGGCAATCAACGGCAGATACCGATGATAATCGCGTTCCAGCCACGGGATAAGCGATTGCACTACCTTACGACGCATGCCCTTGAACCCACAGTTCGCATCGTGGAGGGGCAAACCGAAGAGGAGGCGTAGCCCCAAGTTGAAAACGCGCGACGCCCACACTTTGAGAAATGGGTCGCGCCGCCGCCGGCGCCAACCGACGACCATGTCCGCCCCACCCGACTGCAGAATCCGAAGCATCGGCGCTACCGCTTCGGGGTTCTCCTGTAAATCAGCGTCTATCGTGAACAGGTACTCACCCCGCGCAGCGCTGAAACCTGTATGGTATGCGGCGGTCTTGCCCCGTTTTTCCGCGTGGCGTAGGGCAATTAGCTGGGGTTCCGAGATCTGCACCCTCTGCAGGTACTCCCAGCTCCCGTCCTCGCTCCCGTCGTCCACCAGGATCATCTCCCACGGTTGACCCGTCGCGTCGAGGGCGCATGCACACCGCCGAACCAGTTCGGGCAGGTTCGCGCGTTCGTTATGGAGAGGCACAATCAGGCTCAGGGTGGGGGGTTCCATCGGTAGGCGCGTGTTACCTCCAGAGGTGTCTCGTAGTCCCATGTGAAGCGGAAGGGCGCGTTCGTGCGGATAATCGCGTAGTACGCCGCGCCTTCAAAGTCCATCGTGCGCAACGGCACAAACGGCTTCTCCACGCGCTCATTCAGGAGCATCGCGTTGCGCTCGAAGTCGGGGGGCATTTTGCCTTTGTAGACGCGCTGAGGCACGAGGATCACATCCCCGCGCTGTAGCCCTTCGCCCGTGGGTAGCAGTTTGCGGAAACCGTGCTGCTCGGCGTAGAACATCCAGCCCCACGACCCCGCATACCATACGCGCTCCCCCGCGAACAGTTCCGCGAACTCGCTGGCGATACGCTTGTAGCGGACGGCGTAGTCGTAATCCGCCGCGATGACCATCAGGCTCAACAGCCCTTGAAGCAATAGCAGGAAGGGGCGCTTGCCCACCCGCGGCGCCCACAGCAGCACGATTGGGGGCAAGGCATACAACAAATGGCGCATCGCTTGGAACGGCACGCCCCACACGGCGACAATCAGTGCCGCCGCCAACCAAACACGCAAAAAGGAGTCGGAGCCGTTCTCTGCGCGTGGGGAAACCAGCAGCACCGTTCCCAATAGGACGCCGCCGCACACCAGCCAAAACAGCGTCTGCGCGTAAATCGGTCGCCCCTCAAAGAGCGTAAGATGCCAGTAGATTAGCCCCCCACACGCCCCCGCGATAAGCGCGGTTTTCCACAGCCAGCCTTGTCCCAGTGCTTCACGCCAGTGAGGTAGCAGTCCCCACAGAAGCAGTGTGCTTGCGCCCAAGCCCACCACACCGGGCAAAAACTTCGCCTCCCATGGCGCACTGCCCCTACGCTCCTGCCATAAATAGATCAGATGCACCTCTCCGTCCGTCCACAGGTTCATTGCCGACCAAGCCGTTATGGGTAGAACCGCGATGAGCATCCAGCCGACCTGTCGCCACGCACGCTGTTGTAGGGTATAAAACAGCACGAGCGGTATCCAAAACAGCGCCGTGTATTTCGCCAGCCCGCTCAGCCCGCCCAGCAGTGCGCCTGTTATCAACCATCGCCGATTGCCCTGCGCCAATCCTTCCACCCAGCATGCCAAACCTCCTACAAACAGGGCGAACGCGGGCACATCGCGCATGAGGTTCATGCCGGGCAGCACTGCAGGCGAGAGCAGCACCCACCCCACGCCCCACCATGCCCACTCTTGCCCGGTAAACCGCGCGGTGAGGCGGTACATCCCCCATCCCAGCAGCGCCACGAACGGCGCGAACGCCAAATGGAGCCACCACTCCCGATAGCCCCCAACCGCCACAAACAGCGCGAGCCAATAACTCACCAGTGGGGGGTTCGTTGTCACCTTCGCCAGCGGTTGCGGCTCCTCTAACCAAAAAAACTCCCCTGCGAACGGGCGCAGCGGGTCTTTGAGGATATTCTGCGCTACATGCAGCACCACCGTGTCGTCTATGTGTACGGGCTTCAGTAGTGCGAACAGCCCGATGCCCAAAATCACAATCCCGAACGCCCCGCGCATCAGAGCGTACGATTCACCCCAGCCCGTGTTTATCCTACTTAGGGGGCATCCGTTGCATGGCGCGTCCGATTATCGCCCCCAAACCAGATACCAGTAGCCCAGCGCGAGTGTTAATGTGATAACTCCCACCGGCACACCCACGCGCAGATAGGCGCCGAAAGTCAGCGGCGCGCTCTCTTTGGCTTTCTCCGCCACAATCAGGTTGGCGACCGAGCCGACCAGTGTAAGGTTCCCCGCCAGCGTGCTAACGCAAGCCAGCAGAAACCACCATGCGGTTGGGTTCGCCTGCTGTTGCACGAATCCGCTGAGAAAGAACACGGCAGGCACATTCCCCACACTATTCGACAGAACCGCCACGATGCAGGAGAAGCCCACCGCCGTGTCGGGACGCAACACCGCAAGCCCTTCGTAAAGATGTGCTAAGACTCCGCCCTTGGCGGCGGCTGCCGTTACGATGAACAGCCCCGCGAACAGCACCAGCAAATCCCAATCTATCAATTCAAACGCGCGGGCGCGTTGTACACGGCGCGTGAGCATCATCGCTGCGGCGCCCAACGCCGCCACACCCGCCAGCGAATAGCCCATCCAGAACCCTACCACCATGCCCCCCATAATCGCAAGTGTACGCACCCACACATAGCGTGGGAGCGGTGCAGGCGAAACTAACGCGTGGCGCTCGATCGGTTCCGCGGCAGCCTGTTTGAGCACGCGACGATACATCCCCTGCAACACCAACCCCAACACCAATAAATTAAACAAACTGAGCGGCGCCAAGCGCACCACGAACTCGGGATAGCGTATCTCGCCTAACGAGGCGATCAGCATATTTTGGGGATTGCCAATCGGCGTGGCTAAACTCCCGATATTACTCGCCATCGCCACCGCCAAGAGAAACGGCTCTGGAGGCACTTTTCTTTTGGACGCCAGTTGCAGCACTATCGGCGTCAGCACCAGGCAAATCACATCATTAATAAAAAGCGCGGAACCGATCCCCGATGCCCACACAATCGCCCACAGCAACCCCCTCGGTGAGCGAAACCGATCAAGGAACAGCAGCCCATAGTCTAATACCCCCAACTGCACCAGAAACGAAACGCAAATCATCATGCTAAAAAGCAGGAGTAGGGTATGGAAGTCAAGCGCGTGGTGTGCTTCTTGCAACGACAACACATCGAAGGCAACCGCCGCCGTCGCCCCCACGAACACGACGCCTGTACGGTCTAAATTCAAAACCGGCAAGTGCCCAATCGCCAAGACGATGTAAACGACCAGAAAAATCACCCACGCCGCGACCGTCGGCTCCCAGCTTGGCATAGGGCTTGGAATTCGGGAAACAGTCTCTCTATCCTGCCTTACGCTGATTCGCCTTCAAACGCATCCGTAATCACATAACCACCCCATCACGACAGTTGCGCAGCCATCGCAGTGGCTCCTCATTCAGCGATGCTCGATGCTGGTGGATAATTGGGCGCCACAGAAGTGGTTGTCTATGATCGATCCCACCACATAAAAAAGCCACCGCCTTGATAATTGTCCCCTTGTTTACATAGATAGTCGGCGAACGGGTGATACATCTGGGGTGTATGGCGTGCGCGTTCGTGGGCTCGTGGGTGGGTCTGCGGGCTGCTTGTGTTGTGGCGCTTGGTGGGTTTGGTACAGGTGTTGGGTGGAGATGGTTCGGATGGTTTTTGTTGTCTGTTGTGTGTGGGTGAGGGGGGGCGGGGTGATTTTTCGAACACCCTCTATCAGGTCTTGACATCACCTTCTAAAGTGGTGTATAATATAATCAGTCTTGGGGGATTCGGATGAAATCCTTAGCAAAGCGGGAGTCGCATCATAGGTTTCGCATTTGGAGTGTCGCGCTCTTGACGATGGTCTGCGTCGGCGGGTGCCGTGGCGACACGGTCGAGATCGTTGCGCCGCAACCTGCCCAGATTTTCGGCTGGGGGCGTCAAGCGCCTTCCGTGCGCTTGGAGGCGCGCGCTGTCAGCTCGCAACCTGCCCAGCGCGTGTTCCTAAGCGCTATCATCACCGACGCCCAAGGCAAGACCGTGGACCGCGTTCCCCTCTACGATGACGGCACACACAGCGATTCGCACGCAGGCGACTTGTCATTTACAGCACTCTACACGCCCCGTACCGAGGGCATCTTCCAAGTGCGTTTCAAAGCGGAGTGGGAACGCAATAGCCAACGAGTCGCTCGATTCTCCGAAGCACGCTCCTTTGAAGTGGTGCGCGCCCCTTACGCACGCTTCGTCGATAAACTCGCTGAGGAGCGCCCTTCGGTAGGTGCTTCGGTCAGTATGTCTGTGGCGCTGCTGACAGGAAACGATGAACCGTATAAAGGTTCGCTGGAATCGATTACGCTCCAAGCGTCCAGCAATCCCAACGGGAGCGTAGAAATCCCCCAATCACTGACTTCTCAACCGAAAATACGCTACCAATTCGCTCATCCGGGGGAATATCGTCTCACGGTTCAAGCAGTGATGAATTACAAAGGTCAACAAATCGTCACCGAACCCGACACGATGACCGTGATTTACAACACCCCACCGTGGTGGCTATGGGGACTCGGATTTTTACTGCTGGTGGTGGGAATATTAATCAATGGCAAGCACATTCCTGTCTATGAACACGAGTTCAGCGAGCAAGACCCGAACACTGGCATTCAAAACACCTTGCATTTATGGGCATCCGAACCCAGGTTGGAGCTGGAAAACGGTCAAGTGGTGTTGGAATATGTGCCTGGCAGCCGCCAAGTCAAACTTGCTCAAGGAAAGCTCAGTACTATGGGGGAGGAGCCAGTTGAGCGAGGTGTGCTGTTGAACGAAGGCGAGCGCTATCGCACTCCGTCGGGCAAAATACTCCAGTTCCGCGAAACGATTGAGCGGGGCGCCCAGCCAGTTACCTCGCGATGGGTTCCTAATACATTCCCCAAAATTCTCACCGTATTGGCTGGGATTCTGCTTATAGTGTACTATTTCTACCTGAAAAATCAAATTGCACAATCCATCAATTTATAAATGGAGGAGATCCCCATGGCGAATAGTAATCACTATCTTGCAGTAGAGTATCATGAGCGTGGTGAAGTGCGTCCGACACTGGTTGTTGGCTTAGGAGGCAGCGGCGTTTACACGGCGCGCCGACTCAAACAGCTCATTCAAGAGCGCTACAACACCCAGAATCTCATTCGGTTCCTATATTTAGACACGGATCAAGGCGCCATGGCTCAAGAGCCAAACCTTGCGGAGGCGGAATCAGACGAGATTGTGTCGCTTTCAATCGCGCATCCGGAGCAGATTGTAGAGGAATGGCGTCGCAACCCCGATTTGCATCCGTACTTGGAGTTCCTCAGCGACGATGTGAATGTGGGACTGTTGCGTAATGCCGACGGTGCGGCAGGTATTCGCCCGATTGGACGGTTCGGGTTCCATGCCTCGTTTGAATCGGTCTACCCACGGTTGCAGCGCGCCGTGCAGAAGATCATGCAAGTTGAAGAACAGGTCAAGGCGCTGATGGCGACTGTGCCTTACCAAGTGGGCGTGGTGAGTAGTCATCCGCGTATTTACATCATCGCCTCGCTCTGCGGCGGCACAGGCTCAGGCATCTACTTCGATACCGCGCTGGTGCTGCGCGAGATCCTGCAAAAACAGAATCTCGACGGGGAGTTGGTAGGCGTGTTCTATCTACCTTCGGTGTTCCAGCATGAGGTGGGGATTACCCAGTCGATGCGCGAAGTCATCCATGCGAACGCCTACGCCGCGCTAATGGAACTGGAGTACTTTTGCAACGCGAACCATCTTGCCCATCAAGACTGGGAAGTGAATTATCGCCTGATCCCGCCGATTCGCATCCGCGAGCCGCTGGTGGATGAGGCGTACCTCGTGGAGAGCCAGAACGCGGCGGGGCGCACGCTCAGCTCTAAATACGAGGTGTTCGAAATGACGGCGCGCAGCCTGTTGATGGACATCGGTTCGCCGTTGGGCGCACGGGCGCGCAGCGCGAAGCGCAACTCGCTGGCGGTGATCGACGCCATTCGCTGCGCCGAAACGGGTGAACCGCGTCTGTTCGCCAGCTTCGCCGTCGCCAGCATCGCCGTACCCATCAAGGAACTCGTAGAGTATTGCGCCTTGTGCGTGGCACGCGATAAGCTCTCGCAACCAGCATCGGGGATCTATTCACTGGCATCGCTTCAAGTAGCCGAGCAGTTCCTGCGCGATAACGGGCTGACTCCAGACGCGATTCGCAATGCCCTCATGGACAAAGTCAACGCGCCGCGCATCAGTATCCCTCCCGAAGTCAATATTCGTCCCTCTGTTGAACGTGCCGAACAACAGATTGAGGAATACGCCAAAAATCTGAGAACCGTCGCGTCATCTGTAGGCGCAGAGATGCTCAAGAAGTTCCGCGAAGCGCTGGACAAACGCAGCGCCGACATCGCTCGGGAAAGGGGCGAGGCAGAGGCGGTACAGTTTCTCCAGAGCGTCGCGCAAAAGGCGACGGACTACGGCGCGCAACTCACCCAATCCACTCAGACCTTCAAAAGCGACATCGAGCAGCTGGAGAAGCAGATAGAAGAACAGATTCGATCACAACCGAGATTCTACGCATGGCTCAACACGCAGCGATGGCTCCAGCAACGCGCCCAGTCCACCGAACGACTCCTGCGGGACCTGATGAAAGCGCATGGAGAAGTGGAGATCGCTCAAGTTATCCAGCAAATCTTCAACAGCGACGCTCACGTATACGGTAGCGAGTCGGTCAAGAGCATGGCGAACCAAGCCGCGGCGCAGTTCAAAGAGGCTTCCTCTACGCGCGGAATACTGCTGGA
>NKPV01000273.1 GCA_002254605.1 Armatimonadetes bacterium JP3_11 | reverse complement strand
TCGTCGCGGGCGATGTCTCTAAAAGCCAGTTCCAGAGCCAATATGACTTCGGCATCGTGCCCACGATGGAGAACCTCACGGGCAGTATGGCAATCAACAGTTGGCTGGACTACGCCTCGGGCGATAAGCCGATCTACTTGTGCGGGTATCATCTGCCGCAAGGCACGGCGGGCACACCTGTCACGGGCGTTGTGGGGCTGACGCCAATAGAGAACAGCACGACCAACATCAAGCGCGTGGGGCGTCGTGCGTTGTGGCAATCGGGCGCGATGGTGTATGTCGCCAGCTACGCCGCGCAGATAAGCAATGTCTACTACGGGCTGCGCGTGGATACCAGCAATCCGCAGTTGCAAGTCCTGTTGCGCCCCGACCCCGACTTGCACACGGCGGATTCGCATGTGTTCGTCGCGCGTTGGTACAACCGCTACTTTTTGCCCACCACCACCGACGGCTTCAACCGCTCGCTGTGGGTGGTTCCGTGGATTTTGGTGAACGAGGACGCCGAACCCGAATGGGCGCGCCCGTGGACGGCGGATATCGACCATATCATCAGCGTTTCCAACTCGCAGATGAACTTCAACTACTACCTGCAGACCTTCCAGTGGCTGTACACTTTTTGCCAGCAGACGGGGCTGGTGGTGCATTGCGGGGCGACGACCAGCGCGCTGAATAACATCCGCCCCACCGCCGTCTACCTCCATCGGAACGGGCGCACCTACAACAGCCAGATGCAGCAAATCCACCAAGTGCTATTGGCGGAGCAACATCGCCACTTCCCCGTGTGCCTGCACGACCACTTCTGGACGATTGAAGACACGCGGGGCAGCGGCAACGCGACGACCTTCACGAACCCCTACGGCACTTTCCGCGAGATGAGTTCACCCGCCGCCTTCCGCGCCCACTGGAAAGGC
>NKPV01000062.1 GCA_002254605.1 Armatimonadetes bacterium JP3_11 | reverse complement strand
CGTGATGTAGGGTTTGAGCTGAGGATAAGCGCGCTGGAGCCAGCGTCGAAGTGCGGCATACCGTTCCTGGAACGGCACGCCCTCGCCCGCGAACGCCGCATCGCAAATCAGCTCCGCCAGCTGTTCAAACTGCTCGTAGTATTCCGCCAGCAGCACGCGCTGCTCTTCGACAGGAAAATCAACGCTCTTGCCATGCCAGTGCCGAATCTGTTCTCGAACTGTCTCAGGCAGCGATTTCAGTACAGCACTCGCTCGGAGCCACCCAACTCGGAGGGCGGTTTGCGCCTGAACACGCCTTTCCCAAATGCCTTGCGCGAAAGCCCGCGCCCAAACAATGAGTCCCATTTATGCCTCCATGCGCGATTCATTCTGTTTCATCAAAAAGTTCAATTTCAGGTCGCGGAGTTGTCGCTCGTACTCCCGTTGCATTTCTGGTTCGAGGCGTGGCTTGAGTTTTCCTGCCAAAAAATCGGCGCAATCGATGGCAATTTGCGCCTCCTCCAGCGCGACCTGCGTCTTTCCTGTAGCAGGGTCGGGTAGGAAGCCCATCCACTGCCACGCGCCGGCGATATATAGATCCAGAGTATAGCGCAGCAAGGTGTACACATCCGTGCGTTGAGCCGACTGTTCCATGCTCCCGCCTCCTTTGCACGAGATTATACCACGAAACCTGCCAATGTGATTCCAATCACAGACAAGGTACGGGTCAAACGGGGATACTTATAGGCGCGTGACGACACGCACACACTAAGACAGGAGGTTCATTATGCCAACGATTGTAGATATTGCGGTTCAGGCAGGTTCGTTCAATACGCTCGTTCAAGCCGTTCAGGCGGCGGGTCTGGTCGAGACGCTCAGCGGTGAGGGACCGTTTACCGTGTTTGCGCCGACCGACGAAGCGTTCGCCAAGATTCCCCAAGACACGCTGCAAGCCGTGTTGGCGGATAAAGAGAAGCTCACGGCGATTCTGACCTACCATGTGGCGCCGGGCAAGCTGATGGCGGTGGATGTCGTGCGCAGCAGCCAGATCCCGACCGTTCAGGGTCAGAGCCTCACGGTCAACACGGAAGGCGGCGTGAAGGTGGACGACGCGAATGTCATCCAGACCGATATCGAGGCGGATAACGGCGTCATCCATGTGATTGACACGGTTCTCTTGCCTAAGTAAGCAACCGATCACCTCGCAACTCGCAGGGTGGAGAGGAGTCTCTCTCCACCCGTTTTTTTAGGCGGCGAAGTTGAGCTGATTGGTCATGATTTGGAACGGGCGGAGGTCTTTGAGGACGACCGATTTACGGTTGGTGGCGAGCCATCCTTTACGCGCCCAGCGTCCCAGTGTTCGGCTGACCGCTTCACGACTGGCGCCTACATAGTCGGCAATCTCCTGATGGGTGAGGTGGATTTCGACGCCATCTTCGGTTTGCTCGCCGATGGTTCGCGCCAATCCCAACAGAGCGTGCGCCACGCGTTGGCTCAACTTAAGCCGACTGATGTGGAACACGCGCTCTTCGGACTGACGGATGCGCTCGGCTAAGTTGCGCAACAGCGCCAGCGCGAAGTCGGGATGTTCTTTGAGCAACTGCTCGAACTGATCCGCCGAGAGATAGCGCACTTCGGTCGGCTCTAAGGCTTCCACGGTAGCGCGTATCCAATGCCCAGTGAGGATGGTCGTTTCGCCGAACGAGTCGCCTTCCCCCAGAATCGCGTAGGTTAGCGCACTGCCGTCGGGCGCAATCGTGTAGACCTTCATCAGCCCTTTCTCCACAACCCACCAGCCGCCTGGCTCGCGCCCCAACTCTAAACGCTCCCCCGGATTATAATGTAAGGAGAGCATACGGCTCAGGATTTCGTGCTTCTCGTCTTCGCTGAGCCACTGAAACGGGCTGGTTTTCACCAGCGCCCATTTGACGGTCATACCAAGTTCACCTCGCTGGTAGTGTCTTGCCCTGATCCATTGAAGGGGCACACGTACGGGTGTCGCAGGGCAGAAGTAGTATACCCCATCCCTCATAAGATGGTATAATCACGCTTGCTTATAATGCTCAAATCGGATCATCGGCTCGCGATTTTGATGCACGAGGGGATTCGCGGCAAGTTCGGCAAGACGGGGCTGGGCTTGCTGCGTTATAGCCACAACCCCATCGTGGCGGTGATTGACCGCGAGTGTGCGGGACAGTCGCTGCGCGAGTTGACAGGCATCGAGCGCGAGGCGCCCATTGTGGCGTCCGTGCAGGAGGCGATGGCGTACCGCCCTGAGGTGTTGGTCATTGGGATTGCCCCTTCAGGCGGCGCGTTGCCGCCCGACATGTGGCGCGAGGTACGTACCGCCGTGATGGCAGGGCTGAACCTGGTGAACGGTTTGCACACCCCGCTTGCTAAACATCCCGACTTAGAGCCGTTCCTGCACGGTTGCCAGTGGATTTGGGATGTGCGCAAGGAGCCGCCGGGCTTGGGAATTGGTTCGGGCAAGGCGCGTCACCTCCCCTGCAAGCGCGTGCTGACGGTCGGCACGGATATGGCGGTCGGCAAGATGACCGTGAGCTTAGAGATGCACCGCGCCTGCCTAAAACAGGGCATCCGCTCGCGTTTTCTGGCGACGGGGCAAACAGGGATTATGATTGAGGGCAGCGGCGTGCCACTGGATGCCGTGCGTGTGGATTTTGCGTCGGGCGCGGTCGAAAAGTTCGTCTGCGACTTGGCAGAAGATGCAGAGATCATCCATATCGAGGGGCAGGGCGCACTGACCAACCCCGCCTCTACGGCGACGCTGCCTCTGCTGCGTGGGGCGCAGCCGACGCACCTGATTTTAGTCCATCGCGCGGGGCAAACCCATATCCGCACCTTTCCCGATGTACCCATTCCCCCCCTGCCAGAAGTGATTCGTCTCTACGAAGAGGTCGCCTCGATGGGCGGCGCGTTCTACCCTTCAAAAGTGGTCGCCGTCGCGCTCAATACCGCGCACCTGAGCGAGTCCGAGGCGCGAGAGGCTATTCGGCAGGTGGAAGCCGAAACAAAATTGCCCTGCACCGACCCAGTACGGTTCGGCGCAGGGCAGCTAGTGCAGGTTATAAATGGGTAGGAGTGCAAAGACTTACAGGTGCTTCGCGATTTTTTGCTCGATCGCGGCTTTGGGCAACGCGCCCACGATCTGCTCTACGACTTTACCATTTTTGAACAGCAACAGCGTCGGGATGCTCATAATACCGTATTGCATCGCCAGATGTTGCTCGTGATCCACATCCACTTTGAACACTTTCAGTTTGCCTTCATACTGCTTCGCCAGTTCCTCCACAATCGGCGCGATGAGGCGGCACGGACCGCACCAGACCGCCCAGAAGTCCACAAGCACGGGGATAGGCGAGTTGAGAACCTCGGTTTGCCATTCGCTCTGAGTGATAGCCTTCGCCATAAGCATAGCCTCCTTAGATAAGATAGTTTAGTATACCCTATAGGCTGGTCGAGCGCAACGCCTCCTCCAGCGCGGTGGCGGCGCCGGTGCGTTCGTCTCGATATTTCACGATGATGGGCGTGTAGAGGTGGATGCCGTACTGTTGGGCGAACGCTCCCGACGCAGGGCGACTGCCCGCGATCACCACCGCGTTTTCGGGCACCACCAGGGGTAATTCCCCTTCAGCGCGGAGTACCTGCTCGTTCACAAGGTCGTAAAGTGGCGTGGAGCGCGTTAAAATAACCCCCGCTCCAATCACCGCATGTCTTCTGACCACCGTGCCTTCGAACACCCCCGAGCAACCGCCAATGAGAACATCGTCTTCAATAATCACGGGTAACGCCCCCACAGGCTCCAGCACACCGCCAATCTGACAGCCTGCGCTCAGGTGTACCCGCGCGCCAATCTGAGCGCAGGAGCCGACCAGCACATGGGAATCCAGCATCGTGTCCTCGCCTACATACGCGCCCACATTCACATAGGTTGGGGGCATGACCACTACGCCCGCCCGAAGGCATGCGCCGCGCCGCACACTGGTCCCCCCGGGCACAATCCGAACGCCGTCGGTTGGGGCAAACGCACGCGGCGGGTAGAGATGCCGATCCAGAAACCCCACTCCGCCCCAAGGCATCGGCACTAACTTGCCCAACCGAAAGCCGAGCAGGATGCCTTGTTTGACCCAGGCATTCACGCGCCACCCTGTAGGGCTATTCGGGTCAGGCTCTGCAGCGCGCACGACGCCGTGCTCTAACGCCTCAAGCAACTCGCTAATCAACGATTCGGTCGCCTCGCCCGCGGTGTAGGCGTGCGCGATTCGGTGTGCTAAACGGTTGTGCATAAGTATCGAGATTCGCCGCGCGGTGCAGAATCCTGTTTCGGCGCTCCGCTGATGCGTCTAAGAGTACCCTCCGCGTACGACCTCACCCAGCACGCCGTCTGCAGTGAGGTCGGTAATTCGCACCTGCACCAGTTGTCCTGCAATTGTGGGCGAGGCGGCGAACTCCACTTGGAGATAGTGGTCGCTTGTACCCGTCATTAAGCCTGAAAGTTTGGATCGGCTCTCCACCAGCACGCGTTCCACTTTACCGAGAAAGCGTGCGGCGTAGCGGCGCGCCGACTCTTTGCAGACCTGCTGCAGTCGCTGAATCCGCTCCGACTTCACGGCATCGGGCACATGGTCGGGCATCGCTTCCGCGGGTGTGCCCGGACGCGGCGAGTAGCGAAACAGGTGCGCCCGACAGAACTCTACCTGCTCCACAACCGCACAGGTGTTTTGAAACGCCTGCTCATCCTCGCCCGGAAAGCCCACCATAATATCGGTACTGACGCCAAAATCGGGGATGCGGGCACGCAGGCGGCGTATCAGGTCGAGATAGAACGCCTGGTCGTAAGGACGATTCATCGCCTTGAGAATCCGCGAGTCGCCGCTCTGGAGCGGGATGTGGAGTTGTGGGCACATTTTGGGATTCTCGGCAATCAGGTCGATCAGTTCGTCGGGGATCAGGGTTGGCTCGATGGAGCTGATGCGGATGCGCTCCAGCCCCTCAATTGCGCTCAGCATGGCGCACAGCTCGGTTAGGTTCGGGCCGCCGCTGCCTGTTTCCGCGCCATAATCGCCAATCAGCACGCCCGTCAATACGATTTCGCGGTAGCCGTCTTCGACCATCGCCCGCGCCTCTTCCAACAGTTCCTGATAGGGGATGCTGCGCATGACGGGGCGCGTGTACGGGATAGAGCAGAAACTGCAGTACACATTACAGCCGTCTTGAATTTTCAGCACGGCGCGGCTGCGCCGACGGATAGGAACCTCACCGCGCCGACGCGCCTGTTCCAACGCGGTCTTGAAGTGCGGAAAGTGCTCCAGAAGGTACTCCACGGTGCGCAGTTTGTCGGGGTTCGGTACGACGAGGTGCGCTTCGTCCAGTTTCTCGCCGCGTCGGAGGGTGAACTGCGCGTAGCAGCCCGTCATCACCACAATCGCGTTGGGGTTCTGACGCGCGGCACGGCGGACGGTCTGGCGCGACTTCGCCTCCGCCGATTGCGTCACGGAGCAGGTGTTGATCACATACACATCCGCAGGCGCGTCAAACGGCACGATTTCGAAGCCCTGCGCCTCGAAACTTTCCAGAATCTTCTGCGTCTCATACTGATTGACCTTGCACCCCAGCGTCGTAAAGGCAGCGGTCGGCATGACAGCCGAATTGTACCTCACGGGGAGATTCGCGCATTGCGACAATTCCAGCAGCCGCGTCGCTTTTCAGGTACAATCTATCCCGTAAGGAGGTTATTTTATGGACTTCACGCTCTCGGAAGAGCACCTGATGGTGCGCGACACGGTACGACGCTTTGTAGAAAACGAAATAAAGCCCCATATTCGCGAATGGGATCGGCACGGCGCCGACCCCAAGGTGTATCAGCGCATGGCAGAACTCGGCTTGCTGGGAATCTGCGTCCCCCGCAAGTGGGGCGGCTCGGGTCTGGACTACATCGCGCTGGGCATCGCGTGCGAGGAACTGGAGTACGGCGACACCTTTTTGCGCGTGGTGATGTCGGTGCATGTCGGCTTGACCGCGATGACCCTGATGGCTTGGGGCAACGAGGAGCAGAAAAAGCGTTTCCTCATCCCCCAAGCACGGGGTGAACGGCTCGGCGCGTTCTGTTTGACCGAGCCGAACGCTGGCAGTGATGTGGTTGGCATGCAATCGGTCGCGCGGCGCGAGGGCGACCGGTATATTCTCAACGGCGAGAAAATCTGGATCTCACTGGCTGAAGTGGCTGATCAGTATCTGGTGGTGGCGTGGACCGATTTGGACAAGAAAGCCAAACGCGACCATTCGGGCATGAGCGCGTTCTTCGTGGAGCGCGAGCGCGCAGGCGTGAAACCCTACACCCTGAAAGGAAAACTCGGTGTGCGTGCGGGCAACACGGGCGGCGTGGTGTTCGAGAATGTGGAGATTCCTGTCGAGAACCGCATCGGCGAGGAAGGCGAGGGCTTCAAAATCGCCATGTTCGCGCTGGATCAAGGGCGCTACACCGTCGCGGCAGGCGCAGCGGGACTAATCCGCGCCTGTCTGGACGAATCGGTACGCTACGCCAAAGAGCGCAAAACCTTCGGCAAGCCCCTGGCAGAACATCAACTCATCAAGCAGAAAATCGCGCAGATGGAAGCCGACTACCAGATTAGCACACTGCTTTATCAAAAAGTCGGCTGGATGAAGAATGTCGGCTTACGCAATACGCGCGAGACCTCGCTGGCAAAATGGTACAGCACCGAAGCGGCACAACGCGCCGCCAACGCCGCCGTGCAGGTCTTTGGCTCCTATGGCTTCTCCGACGAGTACCCCGTAGAGCGCTTCTACCGCAACAGCAAGGGCGCGACCATCTACGAGGGCACTTCGGAAATCCATACCCTGCTGCAGGCAGACTACGCGCTGGGCTATCGCGTGGATAAGCCCTTGCGCGTCCATCTTCCCACCTATCCGTTTACCGAGGATGCGGAAGGCTAATTGGCTCTCGTCCCCTCCGCAGCGAGAGGGGACGGAGTTTGAATTCGGGAGCAGCCCCCCTCATGGGGCAGCAGGAATTCGCTTTAGGTACACTCTATTGGAGGCTGTGCAATGAGCATTCGAATCGAGCGAGACGCTTTAGGAGAGCGCGAACTGCCCGCGGATGTCTATTGGGGTTTGCAAACGCTGCGGGCGCAAGAGAATTTCCCGATTAGTGGCATCACAGAACCCCCACTGATGATCGACGCCTATGTGCTGCTGAAAAAGGCGGCGGCGCAGGCGAACACAGAACTGGGTTTACTGCCCGAGCATGTAGGGCGCGCCATCGTGCAAGCCGCCGACGAAATCCTGCAGGGCAAACTGCGCGACCAGTTCCCCACCGACATCTTCCACCAGGGCGCAGGCACTTCGTTCCACATGAATGTGAACGAGGTGCTGGCGAACCGCGCGATTGAAATCCTGGGCGGTCAAAAAGGCGATTACACGATTGTGAATCCGAACGATCACCCGAACTTCGGGCAATCGACGAACGACACCTTCCCGACGGCGATGCGCATCGCGACGCGCCTCGCGTTGCGCGACTTGTTCCCCGCGTTAGACGCGCTCACGGACGCCTTCGCGCAGAAGGGCAAGGAGTTCGACCATGTGCTGAAGTCGGGGCGCACGCACCTCCAGGACGCGGTACCGATTCGGCTGGGACAAGAGTTTGCCGCGTATGCAGCGACGCTGCGCAAGTGTCGCCGCGTGCTGGAGTTTGCCGCTGAGGCAGTGGAAGAGCTCGGTATCGGGGGCAGCGCGGTCGGCACAGGGCTGAACACCCATCCTCAGTACCGATTCCGCGTGGTGGAACTTCTCCGCCAGTGGACAGGCATCCCCTTCCGCCCCGCCGACGACCTGCGCGAGGCGATGCAGAGCCAGATGCCGATGCAGTTAGTGGGGTCTGCCCTGCGCACGCTCGCGCTGGAACTCACCCGAATCGTGAACGACCTGCGCCTGCTCTCCTCGGGACCGCTTACCGGCTTCGCTGAAATCACTCTGCCCGCGGTGCAGCCCGGCAGTAGTATCATGCCCGGCAAGGTGAACCCCAGCATTCCCGAAATGGCGAACATGGTCTGCTTCCAAGTGATTGGCAACGCAACGACGATAGACTACGCCGTGCAAGCGGGGCAGCTGGAACTGAATGTGATGATGCCCGTTATGGCGTACAACGCTGTCTTCTCAATCCAGATTATGACCACCATGATGCGTCAGTTGGATGAGCGGTGCGTGCGGGGCATCACGGCGAACGAAGAGAAGTGTCGCTGGTACGCCGAGACGAGTCCCAGCCTCGCGACCGCGCTCAACCCTTATGTGGGCTACGCAACCGCCGCGGAGGTCGTCAAGCAAGCCCTGCGCGAGGGACGCTCGGTTATCGATGTCGTGCGCGAGCGCAACTTGCTTACAGAAGAGCAAATCCAAGAGGTGTTCGACCCCTTCAAGATGACCGAACCAGGCATCCCCGGCAAAACCTCGTAGAGGGTGGCTTCGGAGGCGAACAGACGATGGCGTCGGAGATGATTCATCTGGAAGGGCATGTGATCGACTCGCTCACGCTGTCCAAAGTGCTGGACATCCTTTCATCGTACGAGGGCGTGCGCTACGAGGTGCGCCACGCGAAAATCGGGCATACCCGAACGGAGACCAGCAAGTTCGATATCTTGGTCGAGGCGGAAACTGAAGAGTTGCTGGAGCGCGTCTTGGAAGCGGTGCAGCAACACGGGGCGTATTTTTCGCACGAAGACGCCCGCTTAGAGCCTGCCCCCAAAGACGGCGTGTTCCCCGAGGACTTCTACTCCACCACAAATCTGGAGACTTTCGTGCGGGTGCATCATCGCTGGGTGCATGTGGAGAACATCGAGATGGACTGCGGCGTGCGTGTCTGGCACGAGGAGGGACGCTGGCGGGCTGCGACGGTACCGATGGCGCGGGTCAAGCGGGGCGACTTGATTGTCGTGGGGCACGAGGGGATTCGCGTCACGCCCCCCGAACGGCGCGACCCGACCTCGGTCTTCGCCTTTATGGGCAGTGATGTATCGTCGGAGAAACCCAAGGAGCGGGCAGTGCGCGGCGTTGCCGAAGAGGTGCGCAAAGCCAAAGCGCGGGGCGAGAAAGTGCTGTTCGTGGGCGGTCCCGCGATTATCCACACAGGCGCAGGTCCCTACTTAGAGCAGCTCATTCGCAACGGCTGGATCGATGTGCTGTTTGCGGGGAACGCGCTCGCCGCGCACGATGTCGAGTCGGCACTGTACGGTACTTCGCTTGGGGTGTCGCTCGATTTAGGGGCGCCGGTGACTCATGGGCATCAGCATCATATCCGCGCCATCAATAAGATTCGGCTGCTGGGCGGGTTGAAACAGGCGGTGGAGCAGGGCGTGCTGACCCGCGGCGTGATGTATACCTGCATCAAGCACAACATACCCTTTGTATTGGCGGGCAGCATCCGCGACGACGGACCGCTACCCGAAGTGATTACCGATGTGCTGGAAGCGCAGGATGCAATGCGTGCGCACATCCCTGGCGTCGGCGTCGCCATTATGGTAGCGACCACGCTCCACTCGGTAGCAACCGGCAATATGTTGCCCGCCTCAGTGCGCGTGTTCTGCGTGGACAACGACGCCGACACGGTGATTAAGCTCACCGATCGCGGCACCCACCAGACTTTCCCGATCGTTACCGACTGCCACTTTTTTATGAAGGAGCTGGCGTTGCACCTGGTGGAGCCGTTTCGGTCGGGCTAACGGGTCGCTGGTGGCTGGGGCTGTTGCGGTGCGCCCATGCGCCGTCGCAGCTCGCTAATCGCCGCCGCCTTCGCCTGCGGTGGCATGTTCGGATCGTTCTGAATCTGCTGGATGCGCTTTTCCAGCTCGTTTGGGTCGGGCTGCACGAACTGCGGCTGCGTGCTGCGGTACGAGAAGAAGAAGATAATCGCCGCCGCCACGAGGAGCGTGATGGCTACAATCGCCAGCTTGGTTTCCCGATTCATCAGTCCCTCCAGTGTGGTGGGGGCGGGTGATCCCTCGCCTCACGCTCTTGGGGCATTCGAAGCGTTGCGAGGAACCCCCTGCCCGTATATAGCTTAGTAAGGATACCATCCCTCTGCGGTCCACTGTCCGGGCAAGCCGACGGGGATGTAGATGTTCTTGAACCAGAGGATTTTGCCCCGCGCCATGCCCTTAGCATGTCCGTCGAAGAACGCGGTGTTCGCCACGCGGTTGTGTCGGTAGCGCGGTAGCATGCCACAGCCTGCCCATGTGCCGTTCCCGCTGGGAGTGTAGTCGCAGTCGCGCTCCAGCGCGATGCGTGCGTTATCGGCGGCGCCCCGTGGGTTGCCTACGGAGTCTGCCCAGTCCCATTGCCAAGTGCCAAAATAGGGCCACCCCCAAGTCGCGTTGTTCACGCCCGTTTCGACCATCATCACTTTTTCAGCGGGCGTGTCAATCGCTGCGATAGAGGTGACGCGATGACGCGCATCCATCTGCGAGCCGGGCACACAGCAGTTCCAGAAGTCTGGGAACACATCATAGTGAACCCCGTACTGCCCGTTCTGCTGGGGGGCAGGATAACTGGGACAGCTGAAGATGCCCTCAATTCCCGGATACCATCGGAAATTCGGGTTCATCCAGTGAGGCTCTACGCGCCCACTCTTGACATACGGATAAATCATGCCTGTCCATAGCATTTGCGGAATGTTCGTGTTGCCGCCGCCATATTGGGACATGGGGAAGAATTCGTCGAAGTCTTGCAGATATTGCATGATTCCGAGACCGATCTGCTTCGTGTTGGAGAGACAGGTCGTTTGACGCGCTTTTTCACGCGCCTGCGCAAACACAGGGAACAAAATCGCCGCTAAAATGGCGATAATCGCGATGACCACCAACAGCTCAATCAGCGTAAATCCACGCTTCATCGCAGTCCTCCTTCGCGCTTCGTGCGGCGTCGCCTATTGAAGCGCTTCAATATTTCAATTATACCTCGAACTTACCCCGATTCCTGCTATTTCCGACGACGGAACGGGGTAAATCGCCCTATAAAGGGGTACACCGAATATGCGGGCGTCATTTCACTTCCCCGTAGGGCGTTCCATGCGGAACATTGCTTCGGGCGTGGCGCGTACATACCATGACTCGCCCATCCTGCCGATGAAATCCGCAACGAGGTCATCCACGATGCCCTCCGGTTTGAGCAGATGCTCGGCGATATGGAAGCAGAGAACCTCCCCGACGACATAGTTCGCGGCGAGGGGACCAGTACCGTGGGGGACTATCTGGAACAGTTTACACTCCATGGCGATGGGGCTTTCGGCGACGCGCGGGGGGCGCACATAGAGCGATGGGGCGCGGGTCAAGCCTACTTGCTCGAACTCGCACACGCCGTAGTCGTACTCAAATGAGGTCTGGTTCATCTTTTCCGCGAGCCAATAGGGCGCAATGTTGATTACGAACTCGCCCGTCGCCTGCACATTGCGCAGCGTGTCCTTTGGACGCCCGTCGCGGAAGTTGGTGCACGAGAAGACGACGGAGACGGGGTTCGCGCCGCCAGCGTTGAAAAAGCTAAACGGCGCAAGATTAGTACAGCCGTCGGGCGCACAGGTACTGACCCAAGCGATAGGGCGCGGCGCAACACAGCTAATCAACAACGCATAAGCGTCGCGCACATTCATCTCCGAGGGCGCAAGAGTCCGAAGAACCATCGCCAATAAGGATACCCTATCGATGCGGGGATAGTTTGGGTTATAATACTCCTATGACGCGGAAACGGTTGCGAGCGGGCGTAGCCAAGGTGGACATCACGCCTGATATTAAAAAGGTACGCCTCCAACTGGGGGGCTACGGCGCACGACTGAATATGCCCCCCACGGGCGTCCATGACCCCATCTACGCGCGCGCGCTTGTGCTGGAGACCGAACATCAGCGGGCAGTTCTCGTAGCGACAGACCTGTTGCTAATCCCTTGGAGCCTGACGCGCCAAGTGCTGCAGGCGACGGGGCTGAAGCCAGAGCAACTGTTTCTCGCGGCGAGCCACACCCACTGTGCGCCCGACGCGATGGGGCTAAACGAGCGGATGCGCTTCCCCTTACCGGGGGTGGGCACATTCACCCCAGAGTTTTTGCAGTTCATGACGGAGCGCGTGGTGCAAGCCATCCAGCAAGCGCAGCGCGCGATGAAATCGGCGACGCTCTTGCTCAACGCGGCGGCGCTGCCCAACCTGAATCGCAACCGACGCGGGCGACGACTGGTAGACCCCACGATGACCGTTGCCAGACTGGACGACGCGGGGGGCGAGCCGTTCGCGGCGTTGGTGGTGTATGCAGCGCATCCCACCATCTACCCCTACACAATGATGGAGGTCTCCGCCGAGTTTCCGGGCGTGCTACAGAACACGCTGGAGCGTGCGCTGGGGCGTGGGGCGGTCGCCTTGTATCTGAATGGGGCGCAGGGCGATGTGTCGCCGGCGGCTGACATGGGCAAGGACGACCACGAGCGCGTGCAGCGGTACGGGGCGCAACTCGCTATGCATGCGCAACGCCTGCTGCGCGCCGCGAAGGCAGCGTCGGCTGGGCTGCGCTGCCGTCGAGCGCCGGTGCGCCTCCCCGAAGCACAGCCCCATCCCGCATTTCAAGAGTCCGCAGGGCGCGAGTACAAAGTGCCCGAAGCGCTGCTCCAGCAGCTGACGAAGCAACTGATGCCAGAAACCGCGCCCATTAGCCTCGTCGCGCTGGGCACCCTGTTGCTGGTGGGCTTTCCGGGCGAGCCGATTAGTTCACTGGGGCTCCAAGCGCGTGAGCTCGGGCGTGCGGCAGGCTATGCTTATGTCGCTCCCGTCGCGCTGGTCAACGATTGGATCGGCTACATCCTTACGCGTCACGAGTACCTCATGGGGGGCTACGAGGCGACGGTCTCGTTCAACGGGCCCGAGGCTGGCGAAGTTGTGATGCAGGGCGTGCGCGCAGGCATAAACGCGCTTTAGTAATTCAGCTTTTGCTTATAGGCGGCGACACGCTGCTGGATTTGCTCGCCGTCCTTGCATTCGCGCACGGCTTCAGCGACATAATCCAGAAATGCCCCGTAGGCGTCGCACCACTGCTGATAAAGCGTCTGTAGTCGCTCCTCCGCCCATGGCGGCAAGTAGTCATAGATGGGGCGCGGTTGCAGTTCGCGGAGCATCTGCTCGTACGGTGCGAGTTCCGCTTGCAGCATCTCGTTGGCGCGGAGAAAGTTTCTGTAAACCCCACGCGCATAGCTAATTGCTTCGAAGGCGTCTTGCAACCGCTGGCGTCTATCGCTGGAGGTGGTCGCTGGGGATGTCGTCGTGGTCGATGGTGCGCCATTCACCGTCGTGTTCTCTTGATTTGTCGCACCGATTGGCTCGGGAGCGGGCGTGTACCTGTCATAGGGGGGGAGGGTGTGCGGGGG
>NKPV01000352.1 GCA_002254605.1 Armatimonadetes bacterium JP3_11 | reverse complement strand
TGCGTCGGTGAGGGTTAGCCCCACTTGACGCCGATCACGCGGATTCGCCACCCGGCGAATTAGGGCTTTCTTCTCAAGGCGGTGCACCATGTTGGTCGCTGAGGGATAAGAGATATTCAAGCCCTCGGCTAAATCGCCTACGGTGACGCGCCGATGGGTGTGCAGATAGCGCAACGCCTGCAGCTGCGAGTAAGTGAGATCCGACTCCGCCAGTTCCTCC
>NKPV01000292.1 GCA_002254605.1 Armatimonadetes bacterium JP3_11 | reverse complement strand
CGAGAGCGCGTACCCAGTGCGCGTGCTGGAATATCGCCTGGCAGAACGCACGGGCGGCTCCGGGCTACGGCGCGGCGGCGACGGAATCGTGCGCAGCTATCAGTTCCTGACGGAAACCACCCTCACACTGCTTACCGAGCGACGCCGACGCCCACCCTACGGCTTACAGGGCGGCAAACCCGGCAAACGCGGGCAGAACCTACTCCACATCGACGGCGAGGTAGACGCCGAACTGAGCAAAGGCGTGATTCGCGTGCCTGCGGGCGCTATATTGACCATTCGCACCCCCGGCGGAGGCGGCTGGGGAACTCGCAACCGAGAAACCTCCGAATAAGAGCAACAGTTCTCCAAGCACGCCGCGCCGTCAGCAACGATTATTCACACCCTGAGCCGTTTCAATCCCCACCTGCCCCAAGGAGCGGGTACCATATGCAGTACCGATGATTAAGCTGCCTAACGCCAAGTAAAGTATTAATCGTTTCATCCTTTCAACCCTCGCCTATAGTATAGCCCATTTTAAGCCCCAATGCGAACATCGT
>NKPV01000331.1 GCA_002254605.1 Armatimonadetes bacterium JP3_11 | reverse complement strand
GTGCAGGAGTCGTTCGGCGCGGGTGAGTTGGGCGTGTATTTGCTGGAGCTGGGCTTGCGCTTTGTTCAGAGCCGATTGGGCGTTTTGCACCGCGTTTTGGGCGGCGCGTGCGTCGGCTTCGGCGGCTTGCAGTTCCGCGCGGGCTTGTGCGAGTTTCGCGCGAGCGTCTTCCAGCGCAGGGTTGCTATACGCGCCCAGTTGCGCCAGTCGTTTGCGTCGCTCCAATTCGGCGCGGGCGAACTCCAACTGCCGCTTGGCTTGCGCGTAGGCGACCTCCGCCCGATGAATCTCCTCGCTGTCCAGCACCGCCAACACTTGCCCGCG